>DAIDJH010000114.1 GCA_027451425.1 Bdellovibrionales bacterium
GCCCGGTCATGACCGTCCACAGCTCTGTCCTGGAGCTGATCGGCGACACGCCGCTGGTCGACATCAGCACGCTGTCGCCCAACCCCGACGTGCGCATCCTCATCAAGCTCGAGGGGCAGAACCCGGGCGGGTCGGTCAAAGACCGCATCGCCCATCGAATGGTGCTTGAGGCTGAGAAATCCGGTCGCATAAAACGCGGCGACACATTAATCGAAGCGACCTCTGGCAACACCGGAATTGGCATAGCACTCGCGGGAGCGGTACTCGGCTACAAAGTGATTATCACTATGCCCGAAAAAATGAGCCGCGAAAAGCAGGTGGTGATTGAAGCCTTGGGAGCCGAAATCATTCGCACCCCCACCGAAGCGGCATTCGATGCGCCGGAGAGCCACATCAGCGTTGCCAAAAAATTGCAAAAAGAATTGCCGAATGCGCACATCCTCGATCAGTACGGCAATGAAGACAATCCGCGTGCGCACTACGACACGACCGCGGTTGAAATTTTAGAAGATCTCGACGGTCGCGTGGACATGGTTGCGATGGGCGCGGGTACTGGCGGCACTCTCGCCGGCGTCGCCGATCGCCTCAAAAAAGAAAATCCAAAAATACAAATCATTGGCGCCGACCCTGAAGGCTCAATTCTTGCCGGGCCCAGTGAAGTCAAATCGTACGCTGTTGAAGGGATCGGTTACGATTTCATACCCGCTGTCATGAAAGATGCGCGCGTCGACCGTTGGGTTAAAACCACCGATCGTGAATCTTTTCGTCTAGCTCGGCGAATGATCCGCGAAGAAGGGATTCTGTGCGGGGGTTCGACCGGCTCCGCATTACAAGCCGCGTTTGCCTGCGCGCCCTCACTCAAGAAAGGGCAAAATCTCGTGGTGCTTGTGCCAGACGGTGTACGCAACTACATGACAAAATTCTTGGACGACAACTGGCTAAAGAAAAATAATTTCGCATGAAAATCGGAATTTTAACGACCAGCCCCAACAATTACTCGAATCGCCGCCTCGTTTTCGAAGCGGAAAAACGTGGCCATACCGTTGAACTGATCAATTACCTGCGCTGTTATTTGAAGCTCACCCCGACGGAATGCACGATTTTTTACGGCAGTCGGGAGCTCAGCGATTTCGACGCCATCATCCCGCGAGTTGGAACGTCGCACACGTTCTTTGGCGCGGCAGTTGTACGACAATTTGAAATCATGAAAACATTTTGCATGAACTCTTCGCTCGGGATCACGCGCTCTCGCGACAAATTGCGTGCGCTTCAAACTCTCGCTCGCCGCGGATTTGTGATCCCCGACACGGGATCGTCGCATTCAACCAATGACGTCGGCGGGCTCATCGACGTCGTCGGCGGCACTCCGCTCGTCGTAAAATTGATCGAAGGCACGCAAGGTTTGGGAGTTGTTCTCACCCGCACGCGCAAAGCGGCCGAGTCGGTGATCCAAGCATTTTGCGGATTGCGCTCTGACATTTTGGTACAAGACTTTATTGGCGAAGCGCGTGGTCGCGACTTGAGGCTTTTTGTGGTCGGTGAAAAAGTTGTGGCGTCAATGCTACGAAAAGCCGCAAAGGGCGATTTTCGCTCGAACGTTCACCGCGGCGGATCGGCACAAAAAATTAAAATTACCGACGTCGAACGAAAGATGGCCGTGCGGGCAACACGTCATTTGGGTTTGCGCGTGGCCGGCGTCGATATCATTCGCTCAAAACAGGGCCCCATGATTCTTGAAGTGAACTCTTCGCCAGGTCTTGAAGGGATCGAGTCCACCACATCGATCAACGTCGCCGAAGAAATCATCCGCTATCTCGAGCGGCAAAACCATTCTTCGTCGCCCCGAAAGCCGACAGAAATATAAGAACTCCGCCCAGCGCTTGCAGCATCGAGATTTTTTCGCCAAGCAATAAAAATGCAAAGAACGATGCGAACGGCGACTCCAACAAAAAAATGAGACTGGAGAGCGACGCTGACAGAGTTTTTTGCGCCTTGACCTGTAGAAAAAATGCGATAAGCGTCGATCCGAACGTCAATGAAATCACGCCAACAAGAGCATGCCAATCCGGTGAACGTATGTAGTGATGCGGGTAGATCGGCACAAATAAAATTGCAACAAGCGCCGCCCATAAACTTTGAAATATGTTATAGGCAAAAGGCGATTCTATTCGGCTCCCCTGTCGGCCAATCATAATAATTTGCAAACCTGCAGCTAATGAGCAGACGAGTGTAAGCGCATCCCCTAAGTTAAAATGGCCCAGCTGCAAATTCACCATGAGCCCCGTGCCGATAAGCGCGATGGCGACCCAAATGAAATGCAGCGGTCCGATACGAAGTGTGCGCCGCGCCCCGGGCGCCCCCGAACTGCCCCGCGCACTTGCCCTGCGTAAAAGCGCTATTTCCATCAGCGGTACAAAGACCACATACAAAGTTGTGATGAAACTGCTGTTCGTGGCAGACGTGTACTCCAGGCCCCAAGTTTGCAAAAGCAGCGTGAGCCCGAGAAAAATTCCCGACCAAAATGCCATGCGCATAGTGCGCAGATTCAAACGATTACGTGTGCGCGGACTGACCGACAGCATGACGGCGCCGAAAATAAATGCGATCGCGAATCGACCGACCGTGATCGTGACAGTATCAAAACTCCGCAACGCCCATATAGTTGCAGTAAAACCGAATCCCCAAATCGAAGTGGCTAAAAGTAATTCAGATGCGGCAACCCATGTTTTACGCGGGCGGTTTGATGCGGTCATCCCAACTATTTATACTCTTTATGCGGCAAGATCATCAGTTGAGTCAGGTCTTGATCGATAATTTTCTTCGGCCAAAACTTTGCATTTTGGAACTGTCACCCAAAACTCTGAGCCGGCACCGAGGGTACTTTTCAAAAAGACCTCTCCGCCCATAGCACGGATCATACGTCGGCTAATGGGCATGCCAAGCCCCGTCCCCTTTGAATGGTTCGCCACTTTGCCCAAGGTCTCAAATTCGTTGAACACTTTTTCTTGATCGCCGTCGGCAATCCCCGGGCCCGTGTCTTTGACATGAAGTTCAACCGCCGCATCGGAATCAACAAAATACACCTCAACCTGTCCGCCTGGACGATTGTACTTGATGGCGTTATTGATAATGTTTGCAGCAATCTGTCGCATACGAAGTTCGTCGTAATAGCATTGAGTCTCGAATGTCGGCTCGATGAATTTCATTGAAACGTTCGCGGCTTCAGCCATCGGCAAAAGGCCATCCACCTCACTTTTAGCGAGGGCTTTGAGATCGCGATGTTCGATATAATAATCCATGCGATTGGCTTGAATTTTTGCAAAATCAAGAATGTCGTTCACGAGATCCAGCATGTGCTGACCCTGCGTGTATATCATGGCGATAAATTCGTCTTGCTGCTCTGGCGTATCGTAAAGCTTTAATTTCAATATTTCGGCCGATGCTACAATCGCCGACAGCGGGGTGCGAAGTTCGTGAGTCGTCATTGCAATAAATCGATTTTTAGCCAAATCGAGATCTTTCAATTGTTTATTTTGTTGGAGGAGTTCCTGATACGCCTGATGAATGGCCGATTGCTTCTCGGTAATTTCTCTTTGCAATTTCTTTTGGATAGTGACGTCATGAAACATGAGAAGCAGCAATTTTTCGCCATCTATTTCAACGTGCTTGATACCCAGCATGGCAAAAAAATTTTGCCCGTTCAGTTTCTTAACTAAGATTTCTTGAATGAGCCCTTGGAGTTCTAGAATGTCACCGTTTAAAGTTTTTACCCGACGGTCACCCCCCTCGCCAGGAAACAATTGCGCGACTTGATAAACCGATACGTTGGCATTGAAGGGAAATTCAAAGAGGTCATGGGCAAGTTGATTGGCATAAAGAAGGTGACCGTCCGGTTTGACAACGAGAATCGCCATCGTCGCTTCTTGTGCGATGATCCGATAGATGTCCTGTGATTGAGGGTTTGCCGCCGAATTCATGACGCCTTTTTATCGCCGTTGGTTTCAACGTCACTGTTTGCGATCATTTTGATAAATTCCGAACCTTGCTCTAGTTGCGCTTTGATATCCTTAATTACAACCGGCATGTCTCCTTGCGGATGAAGATGCAGACGATTAAGCAGTTCGTTTGGTGCACCTAAAATTGTTTTATGCCCGCTATTGCCAAATTTCAACGCATGAATGAGAAGGTTCGAGAGCATGACAATGTCGGCCGTTTGATTGAAGTCGGCTGAAAGGCCCGACCGGCGAGCGACGTCGGCTTCATGGTGAAAGCGGATCGCTGTTTGCAACGATTTGGGCAGCTGCCAGCGCTCCGCTAACATGCGACCGATCTCCGTATGCGGTTTTACCCCTTCCGCAACTTCAATTTCGTAAAATGTTTTATTTTTCGAGAGCGCCTGTTCGGCGATTTGCAATAATGCTTCGGGTGCAACAAAATAAAGTGCGATTTTGCCCATGTCGTGGACAAGTCCGCATGTGAATAGGTCCGATGGCGCCGGATGTTTGATATACTTAGCTATTGTTTCACTCGCAATCGCGACAGCGATGGAGTGCTTCCAAAAATCGCCGATCTCGAAGTTCGCTGTGCTTTTTATATCCAGAGCGTTAATGATCGAGGCGGAAAGCACCAGTTGATGGATTGTATCAAAGCCGATAAAAGCAATGGCGCGACTGAGGCTCGTCACTCCGCCCGGTATCGCGTAATAGGCCGAGTTCGCCAACCGCAATACTTTTGTCGTCATACCGATATCCTGCGACATGATCGATTCCACTTCTTTTGTCGACGACATCGGGTCGTTGATAATACGGCTCAATTCGTAAACAACAGAAGGCAGCGACGGGATTTCGTTAAGTTTTTTAACGAGCGCATCGGTATTAACAGCAATCACGGCTATGCCGCCACTTTCGGAAAGATTCTTTGCGGGAAGAGTTCCTTCATTTTATTCAGCACTTTTTGAAACGTCACCGGCTTCAAAATATACCCGTTCACCTTTAGTGCTTTGGCGGTGATAATTTGGTCCTTATCTGAAATCGCCGAAATAAACACAAACGGGATCGCTTTGAATTTCTCGTCGTCACGAACTTTTTTCAAAAACGACAACCCATCCAGCTCCGGCATCATCATATCCGAGAGAATCGCCACAAAGTTTTTAATTTCAGGATCGTTAAGTTTATCCCACGCTTCGGCGCCGTTGTTGCACGCGACAACGTCATAACCCAACTTCACCAAAAGATGTTGCAGAATTTTTTGATTCGGCAAAGAGTCTTCGGCAATCAAAATAGTTTCCTTTGAACCGTCGATAATTTCCGGCTTTCGATCTTCAGTTTTTGAGTCGTCAGTTTTTGTTTTTTCCATGTCTATTTTATCGGGCGCAATCGCCGCGACCATGAGTCGAGCTTGAGCATCGACCAAAGCCCAGGCAAGATGGCTTTTAGTGCATATCCATGACTGGGCCACGATTATGACCTCGATAACGCAACAGCCACAGCGGGATGAACGACAGGGCAAAAATTCCCATAATCAACCACATCAGTTGCAAAAAGGTCAGCATGAATGCCTGGTTAAGAACGCGAAACTGTATAACTTGAATCGCGGCTCGATGGTGAACCGACCACCCCACAAGTTTACCCATTCGCCCGGCCATAGATGCGACGGTTTGATAGTACGCCTGTCGCCCGGCTGGGCTGAGCAACGTGACGTGGGTGCTGAGATCTAAATAATTTTGATCCATTTTCGAAGTCAAGAGCGTTGCGATCAGCGCGATCCCCATACTGCCACCAACTTGCCGGAATAAATTCAAGAGACCTGCGACCTCGCCCATTTCTGGCGCGACAAACTCGCTCAGTATCGATGAATTAATGGGCACGAACAAAAACGCCAGCGCAAAACCGCGCACGAATAGCATCATCAAAACATCCCATTTCGAACTCATCGGCGAAAATCGCGTGATCATGAACATGCATACTTCAAGGGATGCCAGGCCTGTAAATATAAGTAGTTTATTATTGACACGCGCGCGCATCATCTGCCCAACCGCCGGCATCACAAACATGGTCAAAATTGAACCTGGTATAAAAAGCGCGCCGATCTGCGTGGCATCGTAGTGAAATGTCCGCGTCAGAAAAACCGGCAATACGAACACCAAACCGTAAAGGTAAAACCCCAGAGAACCCATGAGAAGAACGCCATTGATGACCGTGGAATGCTTAAATAATCGCACATTGATAATCGGGTATTTCGTCCGCAGCTCCCACCAAACAAATAATGGCAGTGCAACTGTTGCGACAATCGCGCAAAATATGATCGCTTTAGACGAAAACCAATCGTCGGCCTCACCGCGCTCCAGAAGAAATTG
>DAIDJH010000115.1 GCA_027451425.1 Bdellovibrionales bacterium
TCATGAATGAAATTTTGGTCGCGAGCATGGCGTTTGCCGCATATTTGGTGAGTTCGGCCGAGCGAATATCCATAAAAATCACGGGATGGCGATTCAAAATAAAAGGCGCGTAAAGCTGCTCGATTTTTTTTCTGGCGTATTCGTCTTCACAGCCCGCCACAATTCGGTCTGGCCGCATAAAATCGTTCACCGCGGCACCCTCTTTTAAAAACTCGGGATTCGATGCAATGGAGAATTGCACATTCACCCCGCGCTTTGTGATCTGTTCACGAATAGCCGCTTTGACTTTATCGCCTGTGCCGACGGGGACGGTCGATTTGGTGATGATCAATTTACGTTCGCTGATCGAATCGCCAATCGCTCGCGCTACGCCGAGAACGTGCTTAAGGTCGGCGCTGCCGTCTTCGTTCGGTGGAGTGCCAACGGCGATCATTAAAATTTCACTGTCGCGTACGGCATCAACAAGATTTGTTGTAAAATGCAGGCGTTTGGCCGTGAAGTTGCTTTTGACGAGTTCTTCAAGGCCGGGCTCATAAATGGGGACGATACCGTCTTGCAGGCGGCGGATTTTGGATTCGTCAACGTCGACGCAGGTAACGGTGTTGCCGACTTCGGCGAGGCAAGTCCCCGTGACAAGACCCACGTACCCAGTGCCAATAACAGCCAGTTTCATAAAACATTCTCCGACTTGTGTTTATGACCGCGGTTCAATCGACCGGCGATCTTAGCCGTAATACTACGCGGTGCCAATCTTGTTGAAAACGTCATCAAACGATTGATTGTACCTGCGATAGCCACGGTTGAACCGCATTTCATCGCCTCGTAGCCGATTTCCGCTACTTTTGCCGCGGGCAATACGGCGGGAGTTTTAAGCATACCGGCGTCATCGGCCATATTGGCGCCCGATTGAAAACCCGTGAGCACAGGGCCAGGGCAAAGAGCTGTGACTGTAACACCCGAGTTTTTAAGTTCAACGGCGAGTGCCTCGGTGAAACTCAAAACGTAGGCCTTCGTAGCATAGTAAACAGCCATGTATGGGCCGGGCTGAAATGCCGCGATCGAGGCCACGTTGAGAATTCGGCCATTTTGCTTTTCAACCATGCCGGCGGCGAAATAGCGCGTAAGGAGCGTGAGCGTCTCCATGTTGAGTGTCATCATGCTCTCGATTTTGGCGTCTTTTGAGCGAACGAATGCACCGGCATCGCCAAAACCGGCATTGTTGATCAGGGTGTCAGGAGAAAGCCCCATTTTTTTAACTTGATCGTAGAGCTCTCGCGCCGATCCGTGCTGACCGAGATCCATTGCAAGCACGTGGCAATGAATCGAGTGGGTCTTCTCAAGTTCACGAGCGAGATGTTCGAGCTTTTCCTTTGTGCGCGCCACCAATATCAAGTCGCAGCGTTCACGTGCCGCCAAAGTTTTCGCAAGCTCGAGGCCAATGCCGTTTGAAGCTCCGGTTATTAACGCGAGTTGATGGACGTTACGCGCAGGCACGGGGGTCCTCCTATGGACAAGACGCAAATCTTACAGGAAGATATTGTCGATGGATAGCGCTTTTCACCTTCCACAGGTTTTGCAAAATCAAATTCCATTGTCAAAGCAAATGGGAATTGAAGTTGCGGTTTCGAGCGCTGCGCTTGTGCAGTTTCGTTTGCCGCTTGAGCCAAACCGTAACCATAAAATGACGGCATTCGGGGGGACGCTCATTGCCGCGCAGGCGCTGGCGTGTTGGGGGCTTTTGATGGAACTCCTGACCGCTCATCACGTTGATGCCGAAGTGGTTTTGCAGCGCGAACACTCTGAATTTTTTAAACCTGTCGCGGCAGATTTTCTCGTTGAAACGCGACGGCTGGTGGAGAGCGAATCTGAAAGATTTTTTCAAATGCTGCAACTCCATAAAAAAGCGCGTATCGAAGTATCCGCGCAGGTGGTTTGTAACGGGTCGGTCGCGTGCGAATTCAACGGTCAGTACGTGGCGATTATGAAGGTGTGACAATGACGAAGGGCGAGCGTGACTGAAATTTTAAAACGGTTATCGGTAATCGTGCCTTTTCACGGCGTGGATCTACACTGGAAGGATTTGCTTCAAGATTTGCGCCCGCTGCCGAAAAGTGCCGAGATTATTCTCGTTGGGCCGGATGAACCGCCGGCGGAAATTTTAATAAAAGCGAGCGAGTACATGGTGGCGCAAGTGCGCTACGTTTACGCGCCGAAAGGTCGCGGGGTGCAGCTGAATGCGGGGGCAAAAGCTGCCAGCAAAGATTTTTTTTGGTTTTTGCACGCGGATTCAAAAGTTCCGCGACCGTCATTATTTTTATTGAGCCAATCCTTGCAAGCAGAGCCCGAGGTTTTACATTTTTTCGATTTAAAGTTTTTAGACGACGGGCCGAAGGTGATGTTTCTCAATTCTCTGGGAGCAAATTTTCGCTCCCGCTATTTAGGGATGCCATTCGGGGATCAGGGCTTTGCCGTGTCGCGCGCGCTGTTTTACCGTATCGGCGGATTTGCTGAAAATGCGGCCTACGGCGAAGATCATCTGTTCATTTGGCAAGCTCGGCGCAAACGCGTGCCGGTGCGCAGGATTGCGGCGCCGATTTTTACCAGCGCGCGCCGGTACGATTCGCAGGGGTGGGCCGCGCTGACGTCACGCCGGCTGTATCTGACCTATCGTCAAGCCGCCAGCGAAATTGTGAAGCTCGCCAAAGTTCGCGTCATTGAATGCGTGCGAGAAAAAGTCTAGGCAAAAGAGCACATGGCCTAATCTACATCTCAGAATAATTTGGACCCGAACCGCCCTCGCGAGGTTGCCAGCGCGGCCCTAAAATATCGGTGGCTTTGCAATCAATGCAGTTGGGTGCGTTGACGATGAGTTTGTCGCCGCGCCGTTCGTACACTCCCGCGGGGCAAAGAGCCGCATACATGTCCGCAACTTCAGCTGGTATGTCTTTGCCCACCGTTAAATGTTGAGGAACGTCATCGCGGGTTTTGTTGCCCGACAGATAGACCGCATCGACTTTGCTGAGAGTTTTGATTCCTGAAACAGCGTCGGTTTCGTTGACGACGAATTCGCCGGGAGTTTTTGGTTCATCGGCATCTTCGTGGGCATGCGACGAGGAGGGGAATGCTCCGCCAGTCAATGTCATGAGACCGGCTTTGATACCGCCTAGATAAAAACCCGATTTGAACGCCTGCCGCATGCCGCGCACCTTTTTGAGATCGCGCGCGATGAACGAAGCGTGAACGGCTTCGTCATATTTTTTAAGCGAATTGGCTGAGATCACTTCGGCTGGCCCGATAAAATCTTTTTTATTTAAAGCGGAAAAAATGGCTTCGGCCGCGAGCATTCCGGATTTCATGGCGTAGTGAATGCCTTTTAGCGCCGGTACGTTCACAAATCCCGCCGCGTCGCCGGCTAAGATGACTCCATCGCCGTGCAATCGCTTGGGCAGCGAATTCCACCCGCCCTCGGGGATGGTTTTTGCACCCCACTCCAACACTTCGCCGCCTTCGAGATATTGGGCAAACAGTGGGTGCCGTTTGAGCCGCTGTAAGAGTTTGTGCGTGTCGAGTTGTGCTGGCTTGTAATCGAGACCGACGACGAGACCGAATGAAACTTGATCGTCAGCCATCGGGTACATAAAACTGCCGCCGAAACAATCGAGCGGTAGTGGAAAGCCGAGCGTGTGCGTGACTTCGCGCGGAGATTTCTTCACACGCCAAAGTTCTTTGACCCCGAGCGCGTAGATCTGCGGGTGCGGCGATTCAATGTCTTGCCATTTTTGATAAGCCTGTGAAAGTGCGCTGCGTGTACCGTCGCAAATCACCGTCACTTTAGCGGTAATGTCTGTCGGCGCCATGTACTGACTGCCAGGTTGACCATCGCGTGTGAGGCCGGCGGGAGATGTTCGTACTCCAAGCACAGTTTGCCCATCCGTCAAAAGCGAATCGGCGGGGAAGCTTGTGAGAATATTGATGCCAAGTTCTTCAGCTTTTTTGCCCATGAACCGCACCACCTCACATAGAGACGCGACGTAATTGCCATCGTTATGCATAGTGGGGGGCGTCGGCACGGAAATTTGCCCGGATTCCGTTAAAAAATAAACTCGATCGCCTTCGACTTTGCGACGAAATGGATATTCCGACTCCGCCATGTCGGGAAACAGCTCACGCCACGCACGAGGGTTGATGACCGCTCCCGAAAGCGTATGACCACCGAGATTCGCGGCTTTTTCAAGCACGCCGATTTGGATGTCGGCCATGCCATTTTTACGGGCGAGACGGGCCAAGTGGATTGCACCAGCTAAACCAGTTGGGCCACCGCCAACGAATAACACGTCAAGTGGCACAGTCTCGCCGGAGGCTGGCGGTGCTATCGTTGCTGACGGCTCACCGCTCGACTGCGCTTGTCGCAGTTGTACAATTAATTTCTTGGTGTCGAGTTCTGGCTGATATTTTTTTGGAATCATCGCCAAATGATAAAGGGGACGGGCACATTTTGGTAGTCAAGCGGGGCTGTGCGGCATGGATCCAGAACCTCGCGTCTTTAAAATCTACTGTACGGGCGGCAAAAACGGTTGGAAGGGGATTTTCGGGTAAAGAATCTTGTTGTTTGGGTCCTGAGCTGGATAATTGAACCAATTCAAAACATTGGCAGCTGGATTGGGATTTTGTCCCAACAAATATTGTCTATATTGCGAGAGGAGTGGATAGCCGTTGTCAATTTTTACTCCCTCCTGCATCCATTGCCAATCGGTTGGTATGATGAACCCCCACGGGTAGCCATTCATATCAAAGTTTTGGGGGTCGACGTTAATGATATCCTCATTATAGTTTGTGGCTAAGTTATGAAGAACCACGCGAAATTTCGATGAGTCGAATAGCCCATTTGTTGGCACCGGGTTCATTTCAGGATCTTCAAGCGTGATATGAATTCGCGCGTTCTGCTGGGCGTATATATAGTTGCTGGGAACTCCAGATGTATAACCCGATGGCAGCCGCGTATCGATCAAGCCGCTTTGCACGCCAAACGCTTCGTGAGTGCTCTGATAAACAACGATATCCTGATTGTACGGGAATGATGTCGGCTGCCCGGTCACATTACCGTTAGCATCGTAGTACGTCAGCGTGACTTGTGCAGAACCGCTGAACATGGGTGCCGTCGTCGGCAAAAGGCTACTGTTGGCCGCCGCAGTTGTCACTTGGCCCGTGAGTGACAATAGAAGTTGGTGATCATCACCAGCGCCGACCGCGCGTGGATAGAAATCGATGTAGATATCCGTAATGTATTGTTGGGTTCCAATTGTTTCGGTTTTTTCTTGAATTTCGAATTCAGTCAAAAAGTCGTTGTAGTCATAATCGGGATACACTGATGGAGTCGTCCCTGGGGGATAATAAAGGTCTTCCCACGCGACGGCGTTGATCGTCGAAAGCTGCAGTTGCGTGGATGTTGGTGGCGTTGGCGTCGTCGGCGGAGTTACAGGCGTGGTTGGCGGTGTGCTGGGATTGCCTTGCGCGGCGGGGGATTGTTCGTTAGCTGTACTGGCGGAATTGAATTTAACCTGTCCGCAGTTGTTAAAAACAACAAGCGTCGTTATCGCGATGGTCGCAGAGATAACCAATGTGTATCGAGCTGAGACTTGCATTTACTCCCCTTGGCTTCAGTTGCTCATTCCCAATATAACTATACAGCAATTGTTGTACCATCGGCAGTTTTTCGTCTTTTCAATAGGATGAAAAGTCATCGTCTCATTTTGAGGCGGCGAAGTTATGGGCAGTGGCGAACCTATGAGCGGGTGGGGGCATTTGGCTTAGTTTTTGATCGAATGCTAGCCTAGTTCCATTTTGGCTATGGTTTGCAGTTGCATGTTCGACGTGCCTTCGTAAATTTGGCCGATTTTGGCGTCACGGTAATACTTTTCAATCGGATATTCTTTGGTGAACCCGTTACCGCCGAAAAGATCGACCCCCATTGAGCAAATTTTTTCAGCGGCTCGCGATGCGAACAGTTTTGCCATTGCGGCTTCACGCAGAAAATCTTGACCGGCATCTTTCAAGCGGGCTGCGTTGTAAACCATTAAACGAATCGCTTCGAGTTGGGTGCGCATTTCGGCAATTTGAAATTGCACGCCTTGAAATTGAGCGAGTGATTTACCGAATTGTTCGCGCGATTTGATGTATTTGACGGTGGCTTCGAACGCGCCCTCGGCGATGCCGAGCATTTGCGCGCCAATGCCGATACGCCCTTCGTTCAAAGTTTCGATGGCGATTTTATAGCCTTTGCCGACTTCACCCACCACGATTTCTCTAGGGACTTTGCAATTTTCAAAAATCAACTCGC
>DAIDJH010000116.1 GCA_027451425.1 Bdellovibrionales bacterium
TTCTTCTTGGGTATCGTGCGAAGTGGGGCGCCCTTCTGATTGTTCTATTTTTAATACCGGTGACCTTCATGATGCACGCCTTCTGGAAGGTCAGTGACCCCATGATGGCCAGCATGCAACAAATCATGTTTATGAAGAACCTATCAATGCTAGGCGCAGCGCTCTTAATATTTCATTTCGGCTCTGGCCCGCTCAGCCTTGATGGCAAGGGCTGAAGTAGGTGCATCGCTGAGTTTCTGAACCTATGTACCCGGGCAATCCCTCGGCAGCGGGGGATTGCGCCAGTTGCGCCGCTTGTTGAACAGCTCCCTCAAAATTGCTTTGCACGTACGATAATGGGATGTGCTTTCTGAAGAAGTTGGCCCAAATAAAGCTTTCGAATAGAATGGAAGTTTTTTGAAACGCTCCTGTTTGATCTTGAACCGCCCATGCAAGGCTTCGATAAATGTCATCATGCAATTGTAAAACGTTAGCGGGCAATTCGCTTGCCGGGAGCGGCCCCTTGCCGTCTTCATAGAGATAGACTTGATGCGAAGATTCCATCTGCGACCAGAATTGATCTGTGCTCAAGTTGGACCAGTCGTTTGTCACTTGCACGTTCACTGTGCGCAAGCCAGCGTCGTACAGGGCGAGCGAAAGGTGATGATGGTCGGTCATGTAAAATATGCGATGGGGCCCGATCACGACGGGTACTAGGTGCTTCTTCATGAATTTTGTGAACTTATGTTGGCGCATGTTTTCGATTTTTTCGGTGCGGTCTTGGATCTCAATCATACCGGCCGAAAATTGCGTCGGGTGCAGGTTTAAAATTGCAGTCGAGCAGACGTCATGCACTTTTGTGCTCGCACCGCACGGTGGTTCGGGCGGGATCTCCAACGCGTGAACGACCGGCTGAAACAGTAGAACTGACAGTACTGTTGCAATAATAGTGCTTTTCATATGCCTCCCTTACTAAGTTGGTGCGGTCTTACTCGATCGGCAGTCTGGCGGCAAGTTCACTGTTAAAGTCTTTCTCGGCAAGGCTTTCACACCTCTGGCAAAGGGGCGTTTCTGGCACAGTTTCAAGACGAAGTGGCTCAATTGGCGAATTACAGGAGAGACATCTACCGTAAATTCCGTTGTCGATACGCTCAAGGGCATCGTCTATTTTGCGCAAAGTGCGAATATTTTGCTCTGACAAAGCACCCAACGTGTCGATCTCTTGGGTGTCCGACGCCAAATCGGCCTGGTGGAGGCGTGTGGACGAAATTTCGCCAACTTGCTCGGGTGCAAGTTCTTCAAGCGCCTGATGGCGAATTTCATCTTCGCGTGACAAAACCGCCGCCCGCTTTTCTTCAAGCAGGCGTCTAAAATGACCGATGTCCAAATCTGTTCGCAGCTCTTCGCGTTCTTCCATAACAGTTAGATGAATTGTGCAATCGTTATGCCACAGTTAACGTTGTATGATTTAAACGATAGCGTGCGTGCGTTGACGGTGGGGGAAAAAATCCTCTAGGGTAGACAAATGTCGAACACGCCAAATTATATTACTCCACAAGGCCTACAGAAACTGCAAAACGAATTGCGTGCCCTGGTGTCCGAGGAGCGCCCCAATCTCGTCGCCACAGTTGCTTGGGCCGCCAGCAATGGGGACCGCAGTGAAAATGCGGATTACATTTATGGCAAGCGGCGACTGCGTGAAATCGACAAGCGAATCGCGATTTTGACCAAAAAAATTGAAGAAGCCCGGGTGGTCGATCCGAAACAACAAAAGGGTGATCGCGTGCTTTTCGGCGCGACTGTTACAATTGAAGATGAGAATGGGCAGCGCAAAACTTTTGCGATCGTCGGCGCTGACGAATCCGCGCCCGAAACCGGGCGGGTGTCGTGGCAGTCACCGTTGGCAAAAGCGCTGCTCGGCAAGAGAGTGGGGGATGAAGCTGTAATCAAAAGACCGGTTGGCGATTGGGTGATAGAAATTATCGGCGTCACATACAAGGGCCTTGAATTTAAGGAGTCATGATGAGGCGGGCTGCATTCGTAATTTTGGCATTGTGTATTTCTGCACGCGGTGCGCGAGCGCGGACAAATTCCTCTCTGGATGTATCTGACTACAGCCAATTTTTATTTCATCAAAACGATTTGCCGCCAACTCTTTCACGGCGACGGCGCGGTAAACGCACCGATGGCGCTCTCGTGATTTTAAACGGCAAAACGGCATACGAAAAGTACGCTCGCGGGTTCTCCGCCGACCGAATACACATCATGTGGTCAACGTCGAAAACCGTCATGGCGCTCCTTTACGGAGTGGCGATGCAAGATCACAAAGTGCGACTCGATCAATCGATTTGCGATTTCGTGGCCGCGCATAAGAGCGGCCAGTGCGCCATTACCATTGGCGATTTGCTGCAGTGGTCGAGCGCGCTTGACTGGAACGAAGAGTATGAAAGGGGCAATATCCTCGCGTCTTCGGTGATTAATATGCTTTACGGAGCAGGTCATCGCGATATGGCGGCGTATGTGCTTGAGCATCCACTTGAAAAATCGGTGAAACCGGGGGCGTCGTGGCGTTACTCAAGCGGCGATTCAATTCTGCTGTCAAAAATATTACGAAAAGTTTTCGCAGTCAGTGATTTGCGTCCGGTGTTTCAGCAAAAACTATTTTTTCCACTGGGTGTGAAAGACGCGGTTTGGGAGGGCGACGATGCCGGCACGATCGGCGGGGCGTTTTATCTCTACTGTTCGGCGCGCGACTTAGCGAAGATCGGAGAAATCTTTCTGCGCCGCGGTCGCGTAAATGGCGTGCAACTCGTGGCTCCCGAATTTATTGATTTTATGGAGTCTGTTCCGCCCTCGTTCACCATGCGTCGGCCGGCCGATGAGCACATCCATCATGTTTCAGGAGCGCATATTTGGGTCAACAAAGCTGCGGGTAAGCCGGGTGATCCGTTGTATGTGCCAATGCCCTGGCCCTACGCACCTGCTGATACGGTCGCCACAATCGGGCATTGGGGGCAATTTTTAATGGTGGTCCCCTCGATGAATTTGATTGCGGTACGAATCGGCGACACGCGAGATGATTCGTTTACAATTAACAGATTTGTCGAGCAGACGGTGAATTTTGCGCAAGGTAAACCGGTGACTGTAAAACAGTTGCCGGTGGCGCCCACGCCCAATCTCGCGGTGCATATTGCGGGGCCGGTGCACGCCGTCGCGTCGCCAGGGTTGATTTGGAAGTTTAAAGCCGCTCCGCTAGCGTTAGGGTACGAGGCCATGGCCGCGTGCAGCTGTCTATTTGTCACGAAAAGCACGGTGGCGCGCTGTCGTGACTTTGCCTTTGTTGATCAAATCCCCAATGTTGAACTGTCTATCAATCAACAGCACAAGCGGGTTAGGGCCGCGATCCCTTGGCTATCCGCTATTTTTCATGAGACGGCGATGTTGCGGTCTCCCGAGAAGGGGTGCGTTCTTGAATAACGTCGCTTGACAGGCGTAAAAAACAGACAGAGCCTAGGCCCAATGTTGTGCGATTACCGCACGAGAAGGAGCCAACATGGGCCCGATAAGCGAATTTATCAATCACCACTATCGTCACTTTAATTCCGCGACATTGAAGGATGCCGCCGAAGCCTACCGCGTGCACCTTGAAAACGGCGGCAAAATGATGGTTACGCTGGCGGGCGCGATGAGCACGGGTGAACTTGGGCTCTCCCTCGCTGAAATGATCCGTCAAGATAAGGTGCATGCAATCACTTGTACGGGCGCGAATCTTGAAGAAGACGTTTTTAATTTGGTGGCTCACGAGCATTACGTGCGCATTCCGCACTACCGCAATTTGACTCCGCAAGAAGAGCAAAAGTTACTGGATCGGCATTTGAATCGTGTGACCGATACGTGCATCCCCGAAGAAGAGGCCATTCGCAAAATTGAAAAAGTGATTCTCGCCAAGTGGCAAAAAGCGACGCAAGAGAAAAAAGAATATCTGCCACACGAATACTTTTATCAGATGCTCACCGAGGGGCTTCTGAAAAATGATTATCAAATCGACGTGAAAAATTCTTGGCTCATGGCCGCAGCTGAAAAGAATTTGCCGATTTTTGTGCCGGGGTGGGAAGACTCCACTTTGGGCAATATTTTTGCCGGTCACGTGATCAACAATGAAGTGAGCCGGTATGTCGTGAAGTCCGGCATTTCATACATGGTGGAGCTTGCGCAGTGGTATCAAAAAACCAAAACCTCGCGTGGGATCGGATTTTTTCAAATCGGCGGCGGTATTGCCGGCGACTTCCCCATCTGTGTGGTGCCGATGCTAGAACAGGATCTTGGTAAAAAGACTCCGAAGTGGGCTTACTTTTGCCAGATCAGCGATTCAACTACGAGCTACGGTTCGTATTCGGGGGCTGTGCCCAACGAAAAGATCACCTGGGGTAAGCTCGATATCTCATCGCCAAAATTTATTGTTGAGTCCGACGCCTCAATTGTGGCGCCGCTCATGTTCGCGTACATTTTGGGTTGGTGAATAAGTTTTGTTCACGGAACTGAACAGCTTTTAGCATGCTCATTGAAACCGTAGTCATTACTGCGAGCATGATCGGCTTTGCGGTGTTGCCGATTTTTTTACCGCGCGTGCAAACTTACGGCGGTCCTATTTTATTGTTCGGTACGGGTTCGCTGCTAGGGATTTTTGCATTCGATTTGTTACCTGATTTTTATAAAATGGGTGGACTGGCGGGGTTACCACTGCTTATCGCTGTGTGGGTGGTTTATTCGCTGATTCATCTGTTTCACGATCATCAACATCATGTATCGGCAAATGGCGAGCGTGCTCGAACACCGTATGCATTTTTTATGGCGATCACGGCGCACTGTTTTACAAGCGGTCTTTTGCTCGGCGTTTCAAACCAATTCACAAAGCACTTGGCCGAGACCGTTTTTGTGGCGCTTTTGGTTCATAAGATTTATGAGGCGATCACGGTATCGACCATTCTGCTGAGTTTCAAACGGCGAATGTCATGGATGTTTCGTATGCTTGCGATCTATTTGCTGTCATTTCCGGCCGGAGTGATCGCTGCACATTTGTTCAGCGGCACAATTCACCACGCGGCGATTTTGCTTATCTCTGGCTTAGCGATCGGCAGTCTGGCGGGTTGTCTTGTTTTTGATTTCATTTTGCCGAGCGTTCGTTACGCCCGGCAAAATAGTCGACAATTGATTTGGTTGCTGGCGGGATTAATTCTTGCTCTGGTCCTTGTTTAGAGCGAACTATTTCGCGGCTGCAAGTTTTTTATCAATAATCTGTTTGAACGTGTCAAATGGGTAAGCGCCGCGAACCGAAACTCCCGAAATAATAAAACCGGGTGTGCCGGTAAAACCGAATTTTTCAGCTTCAGCCGTATCTTCTTTGATGCGATCGCTGACGGTTTTCGAATTGAGATCCTTTTTAAACTTTGTCATGTTGACGCCGGCTTTTTTGGCAGCAAGGTCCAAAAATTTCGTGCCGCCTTTTAGCAGGTCATCGCGGTGTTGAAAAACATCGTCGTAGTATTTGTAGGCAGCTGCCTTATTTTGCATGGCAACGGCTTCGAACCGTTTGGCGGCATCGAGCGCATACTCGTGAATATTGGTGAGCGGAAAGCTTTTGTAGAGAAGACGAATTTTGCCAGGGTAGGCTTTTTCAACCTGCTGTAGAGTCTCATAGGCGCGTGCGCAGAACGGGCATTGAAAGTCCGTGTACTCCACAATGGTGATCGGAGCATCGGCTGGGCCAAAGTAGGCGCGATCGCTCGGCAAAGTCGGTTGAAGTGGATTTTTGAATTCGTCATCCATTCGCGCTTGTTCTTCTTTTTGAGCCTTTTCTTGTTCTTTTTGTTGGCTTGCCATTGCCGCTTTTTGCAAGGCATCCATGATCTTATCCGGATGTTTTTGAATCACACTCACGATAATATCCGGATTGTTATCCAGAAGGTTTTGAATTTGTGATTTCGTAGGCGCGCAAGCGGCGAGAAATCCAGCAGCAAGCGTACAAATGATGAGCGATTTTTTTGTGTGTTTCATTGTGGTCCTTTCGTGAGCCGCCTGCCCGAAGCTGTTGGGCAAACGGGTATCTGCGGGTATCTTTGTTTTTTCAAACCTTATAATGATGAATCAACTTGCCGCCAATGTCGACTGCAATTTTTGCGGATGACTTTTTGCGTTTTGGGAGCGAAATTGCATTCAATGTTATCTACTTTGGTCCGCAAAAACATTCTTTTCGGAGCATCCATCATCGGTGTGGCGGGCGGGTTGATCGCGCTTGTGTATTATT
>DAIDJH010000117.1 GCA_027451425.1 Bdellovibrionales bacterium
CAGTGGGAGAGGCAGTCGTCTGCCTTCGGGCGGGTCTCGAGTCGCTCTTACACCCACGACCGCCGGCCGAGCCGTTTACAGAGCACGTCGGTGTGGCGCCAGTGCGCCTTGCCATCTTCGACTAGGATGTGGTCGAGTAAATGAATCTTGCCTTGCGCGTGACCGGCACCGCAAACTTCAGGGAACAAAACGCACTTTATGAGATCCGTTTGGCCGCTGCCTTCAACTCCGGCAAACGCCACTATTTCTCCAGCATTCACTGTTAAAGTCACATTTTTCAGGGGTGGGTGTATGCCGGAATCGGTTAACGAAAAATTCTCAAATCGTAAAATGGGCCTATTGGACTGAGCGAGCGGTGAGTTGGGGAGAGAGCTAGAGAAGTGATCGGCCGCGATTGCATCGTGCGACAGCGTTGAATCCCCCACCATATAACGAGCTAATTCTTGCGCTGATGTTTTGGGTACCGAGGCATGAAATTTAATTTCTCCGCGACGAAGTACGGTGACCTCATCGGCGTGCTCAAGGACCTCTTTCAGTTTGTGCGTGATCACCACGATAGATGTCGGTCGTGACTTGAGTTTAACAATCAATTCGTAGAATTCGCGAACCGCATCCGGTGGGAGGACGGCCGTAGGCTCGTCAAAAATTAAAAAATCCGGGTCAAAAAGCAGGGTTTTTAATATTTCGAGTTTTTGCTTTTGCACGACGGTGAGTTGGTTCACTTTTGCATCCATTTTTACGTTGAGCCGTAAAAGGTCTTGTAGTTCGCTAATTTTCTTACTGAACCTATGGCGAGGACCGATCCACCAATTTCTATTGCGTGAATTGACCTCAAGGCGGAGATGATCTTCGATGGTTAAATTTTCGGCAAGCATGAAGTGCTGATGAACCATCGCCATCCGCAACGACTTTGCGACTTGCGGTGACGAGACCGTGACCGGCTTGCCACGGTAAGTAATCTCTCCTTCGGTTGGTTGCTCAAGCCCGAAAAGCATTTTCATGAGCGTCGATTTGCCGGCGCCATTTTCGCCAATGATTGCGTGAATTTTACCTAAATAAAAATCGATGGTAATGGCGCGGTTGGCAAATTCGGCGCCATAGCGCTTCGTCAGGTTGTGCGTAGATAGCAATGGGGGCGGAGTTGGCTCGGTCATGAATGATTTGATCCGTGTGCTTTGGCGGCGGTTATTTTATAATAGTCCGGCACGACAATTTTGCCTGAAATAATATCGTGTTTCAATTGTTCGAGATAATGGAGTGTGGCCGGATCAATTAAACTCTTGTTGTACTGATCGACGGCATAATCGATGCCTCCGTCTTTTAAACCCCACCATTGTACGCCGCCTTTGAATGTGTTTTGTTCCTCTTCTTGAATCGAAGAAAAAACGGCTTTATCGACTCGTTTCACAAGACTTGTAAGAATGAAACCCGGCTTCATCCAATTTTGATCGGAATCGACACCGATGGCGAAGTGGTGGGTTTCTTCAGCCGCATCGAAAACGCCGGTGCCGGATGCTCCAGCCGCGACAAAAATAATATCGGCGCCTTCATTATAAAGCGTGAGGGCGATTTCTTTCGCCTTCGAAGGGTTGTTCCATGCCTCGGCGGTTATGCCGATATATTCAGAAAGCACCTTGGTCTGAGGAGAAAACTTGTGAACGCCGGCGACGTAGCCCATTTGAAATCGGCGAATGAGGGGGATGTCCATCCCGCCGATAAATCCGACCGTGTGGGTTTTTGATTTTCGTGCGGCGAGGGCCCCGACCAAATACGAGCCCTCATGTTCTTCAAATAAAATCGATTTAACATTAGGCAGATCGACCTGGCCGTCGACGATTGCAAAGTGAACATTCGGGAATTCTTTTGCTACATGTTTAAGAGCATCAATTTGACTAAAGCCGATGGCAATGATGAGGTTAAAGTGCTTTTTCGCCAGTGCGCGCTGCATGGATTCAAACGACATAATGTCAGGTGCTTCAACATATTTGACGTAAACCCCCAACTCGCGCTTCGCGTCCATGGCGCCTTTATATGCGGCGGAATTGAAGGAGTTGTCATTTTTTCCGCCTCGATCGAGAATTAAGCCAATGCGTATGGGACTTGCAAGACTCGTAGCATGAGGTGCGGCTGATGACATCGCGCTTGCGCTTGCGATCGCGATAATGTTTAACAATAAAAGCCGCAGCCCCACCCGCCCGGGACCGCGCCTTGCGCGTGAACCTTTGATTCTCATAGTCGAAAGTTTAGAGTGAACCGGGCGAGTGGGGCAAGAATTTTACTGTTGTGCTAGAGATTTCGCAGGACCTTGGCGCATTCGCTTGGATCGAGCGGCTTCTGTAAAAATTCTGGCATTCGGCTCTCCTCGATGTTGCCGAATTCGTTTTCGATATCATAGCCGGCAACCATGCGTTCAAAGTCGGACTTTCCCGTCACGCTGGCGAAGATAAAAGGAGTGTTATGGGCGCGGGTTTTTCGCCACAGATCGATTCCGGTGCCTTGCCCGGCGAGAAAAATGTCAGCAATTACATAGTCGAAGTTGTCACGAATGCTCGCCCGCTCCGACATCAAGCGCGATGCATCTTCTTCTGAATCTAAAGCGGTGATAATCGCTTGCGGAGCGGCGGAGCGAACGATGGCCTCCCACATCGCTTTCATGCTGTCGTCATCTTCAACAATCAACACGCGCTTACGTGAGTGTTTGGCGGTTTGCCGAATTGCAAATGGTGTGGCCGCGATTCCTACAGCCAATGCTCCTAGCGGGAGGGCAACTAACATTATCCATCCAAATACCAACGGTATCATAAACAAAAATATCAGCACATGTGCGACGAAACCCATAATTCCTCCCATACGGTTGTTTGTTTGATTGATCGTTTGCCAGGCGGCGATTTGTTAAAAATAAGGAAGGCGTTAAGTATTCCTGAGCTAATGAATGATTTCCGTCAGCTTTGGATAGGTTCGCGCGGTAGCTTTGGACTTGAGAAAATCGACAAGATGTTTTTGCACCAGCTCAAATTCACGATCCAAAATGTCGAGCGTGCCAGGAATTTCTTCATAGTTAAATTCGCCGTTTTCGATCTTTTGCAAAAGCGTGGACATGCGACGAGCGCCGAGGTTTGCACTGCTTGATTTTAAGGTGTGGGCCAATTTACGAAGGTGTGGCCCCGGTGTGATCGCCGCAGTTTTAATTTCTGCAATCGTTTTGGGAGTCAAGTCGAAGTACATTTCGATCAGTTTTTTAACTAGACCATTTTTGCCGTCTTTGTCGAGTTGCTCCAGGCGCCCGATCATGGTCAAGTCTATTGTTTCGATCTCATCAAAATTGGGCGGTGAATATTCATTTTTCATTTTTTCTTCGTCCGGGCGGTGGTGCTGCCCTGCGAGCATCCAACTATCAACAACACGGATCAGCGCTTCTTTTGTAACGGGCTTGGCGACAAAATCCGACATTCCCGCTTCAAAACATTTCGTGCGATCGTCCTCAAAGGCACATGCCGTTAGCGCGATCACAGGTAATGTCATGCCCTTGCGCCGGATTTCTCGAGTCGCATCGTAACCATCCATTTCCGGCATTTGGCAATCCATTAAGATCAAATCGAAGTGGTTATGGTTGATCAATTCCAAAACTTCGTGACCATTAGCCACAGCCTGGGCTTGATAGCCGACCTTTTCGAGCATGCGAAGTGTGATCTCTTGGTTTATGGGATTGTCTTCGGCGATCAAGATGCGTTTGGTTTTTCGCAGCGAGGGGGCAAAAACGCGCGGATCTTTCGTTGCAGCTGGCCGCAAGAATTTATCCAGAGATCCTTTTTGGGCAAGTTGTGCGCCAACGAAAAATGAAAATGTCGATCCTTGGCCGATTTCGCTATGCACTTCAATTTGTCCGTTCATGAGTTCCACGAGGCGTTTGCAAATGGCAAGACCGAGCCCGGTTCCGCCAAATTTGCGAGCCGTCGAAGCATCGCCTTGATAGAATTTTTGAAATAGTTTCGATTGGACTTCGGGCGACAAGCCGATCCCGGTGTCTTGGACAGAAAAGTGCAAATCGGCTGACATATCCGTTCGTGGAGTTACTTTAACCTGAAGGCGAATAAAGCCGCTGCTCGTAAATTTCAAAGCGTTACTGAGTAAGTTGTTTAGAATTTGACGAATGCGTCCGGGATCTCCTTCTAGCCACACACTTGGAATTGAGCTTGGGCGTTGAAATGATAGGCCCTTCGCTATCACCAGGGGCTCATAGCACTCCACAACGTCCGTCACTAGGTCGCGCAAGTGAAATGTGACTTTTTCAAGCTCAAGACGGTTGGCCTCAATTTTTGAAAGATCTAAAATGTCATTGATTGTCGAGAGAAGAACGCTTGATGACGATTCAACCGTTCGCAGCATACGAATCTGCTCTTCATTCAAGTTTGTTTCAGAAAGAAGTTTTGTCATGCCGATGATGCCGTTGATGGGGGTGCGAATTTCATGGCTCATATTGGCTAAAAATTCAGACTTCAAACGCGAAGCCTCATTGGCCAGCTGTTCGCGAATCAAAAGGTCTGATTTTTCACGCTCCATTTTTCTTCGTTCGGTCATGTCTTTGACAATCCCGCCGATGGCTTCAATTTCGAGCGCGGGATTGAAGATCGGAAAGCCGATGAAGTAATAAACGCGATCTCCGCTTGTATCTTCGATATTCAGCTCAAAGCTTGAAGCCTGCCGAGACGTTTTCACTTTTTCATCAACCTCTCGAATAGGTTTTAGGAGCTCTGGCGGGAGTATTTCGCGATCCGCGCGACCAATGATTTCAGCTCGGGTTTTGCCGGTGAATTTTTCAAACTCTTCATTGGCAATTTTAATTCGTCCATCGAGAGTGCGTGTGAATATGGCTAGCGGGGAGTGTCGGATGATCCCGCGAAGCTCGGCTGTTCTTTGCATGACTCGGGTTTCAAGCGTTAGATTCAGAGTGCGTAACCGGCTTTCGCTTGCGGCGAGCAAATTGGTTTGTTTTACGGCCGCGCGCCAAGCCGTTTCGGCATCTTTGCGGAGTTTGGTTTGTTCTACTAGGGCACGGCGCATGAGTCTACCGACGATTGCCGTCACAAAAGCGATCATGACAATGACTAGGATGTGGTCAAAGGTGGCCACGTCAAACGGCAAAAAATCAGATGAGGTTGTCGATGAAAACTGCAACTGATTGTAGAAAAAAACGATAAATAAACTCAGGCTAACAGTTGTGATGAAATTGGTCGAAATCCCGAACAGCAAAACGAATGTCACGGTAAGAGACGGGAAGTAATAACCAGTCGAATAGTATATAGCGGCGGTGAGCGTGACCCACGTGCATATGAGGATGAATCCGACTTCGAGTTGCCCTCGGGTTGTCGAGGTTTTTTCAACAATCGTTTGTATAAACTTCGACGGACAATTGAAGCGAAACGCCGATCTTTTGGGGGTCGAGCCCGTCAGAAATTGTGGCCACATAATTGTTATGAGTTTTTCATATAGAAATAAAGCGCTTATAAGCCGGAGATCAAGAATCCTTAACAGTGGTGACGATTTTTGTCGCTTTTGCGAATCTCAATTGGTCACGCTTGCTGGACAAGATTATACGTAGGTTTATGCACAGGATTTTATGCGTAGAGGACGCCCCTGAGATTTTGTTGATTTTAGAGAATGTTTTGCGTGGCTATGATTACCTTTTCGCAACCAATCTCAAGCAAGCGCAGGATCTTTTGGCAAGAACGCAATTCTCGCTTGTGTTATTGGATATTGAGCTCCCTGATGGGAGCGCGTTTGAGTTTATGGCAAACGAGGGCGATAAGTTTCGCGGGGCTCAAGTCATATTTTTAACGGGTCGCAAGGATCTCGCTAGCAAGGCGAGCGCGTTTTCACTTGGCGCGGATGACTACATTGTAAAGCCGTTTGACCCGAGCGAGCTCAAGTTGCGTGTGGACGCAAAACTTCGAAAATTTGCGGCTAACGCCAATCAACTTTCGATCATGCGACTCGGCCGACTTGTGTGTAATTTGCAGGAGCAGCGCGTTTTTAGAAGTGATACCGGCCAAATGATTGATCTCACCTTTCTTGAGTTTCGTATTTTCCGCCTTCTAGCGGGGACGCGAAACAAAATTTTTTCTCGCCAGGAGATATTGGATCGTGTTTGGGGGCACTCAATTTCCGTCACGGATCGCGTGGTGGATGTTCACATTTCGAATCTTCGAAAAAAACTTTCAGGAACGGGCG
>DAIDJH010000118.1 GCA_027451425.1 Bdellovibrionales bacterium
TGAATACGGCCAGCGTCTTGCCGCAGTCGTGAATATCGTTACAAAAACCGGCCCCGAAACTCCCAGCGGCACAATTGAAATGAATTACGGTTCGTACAACACCTTCTCACCTGTCATCGAGTACGGAGGGTCGAACAAAGAAGGGAATATTCACTATTATTTTTCTGCCAATTACACCAGCACCGATCGCGGTCTCGATACGCCAGAGCCGAAAAACCAATCGAATTTCAATCAGGGCGGGACGGACGCCCTCCACGACTACTCTCAGGGTAACGAAGAATTCGCGAAAATCGACGACGATCTCGACAACACCAACAAGTTGTCACTTGTGATGTTCAACAATTACGATTTTTATCAAATCCCGACCTATCCATCATCTTTCAATTCTGGCGATCCGATGTTCCAAAAGGGATATGTCGATTCGTTCGGTAATACAAACGGACCAGGCGCGACGACTTACAACTTCATCCCCTACAACACCGACGATTGGCAAGCCGAGACGAACTCTTACATCCAAGCAGTATGGAAGCACACTTTCAACGATCACAGCTTTATGTATTTGTCGCCTTACTACAAATACTCAGAAATCGTTGTCGGCAACGATCCAACCAATGATTTGGCCACCGCAATGAACGGAATAAGCCCGGTTAGCGGAGCCACGCCGTCTTCATTCGACGAAAATCGTCACGTTAACAATTATGGTTTGAAGGGTGACTTCACCGATCGACCCGACAACAAAAATTTGGTGAAATACGGTTTTCAATCGCAATTTTCACAAGCGGTTGGCGATGTGTCGCTGCAAACTGTTAACGGCGCTGGCGACATCATGGCGCCTTACACCGATAACGGCACCGACACCGAGACTTTTGAAAGCCTCTATGCGCAGGACGATTACACGATTCGATCAAATTTAATTTTAAACGCGGGTCTTCGTTTTGATGCGACTCAATTTCAGTTCCCAGGCAATACGAATTACAACGATCAGGCACTTCAACCGCGCATCGGGCTCAACTATCTGCCTAACAGTAAAACCAAATTGCATGTGTTTTATGGGCGGCTTTTTCAACCGGCGCCACTTGAAGATCTCTATGATGCCTTTGATTACGCCAATGGCGGCGGTCTACAGCATTACGACATCAAAGCTGAAAAAGACAATTACTACGAAACGGGAATCACCCGCCAAATCAGCGCCACCCACGCGATTTCTCTCAACGTGTACTACAAAGATGCTGTCAACATGCTTGACGACGCGGAGCTTGCCAACACGGATATTGCGCAACCGTTCAACTACGCCCACGGTTTTGCTTATGGCGCGGAGGTTGCGGTGCAAGGCACCATCAATGCCCATTGGTCCGATTACCTGAACTATGCCTACGACGTGGCCATGGGCCAAGGTATAAGCGGTGGAATTTGGGCTCTCGGCTCCAGCGCTCCCACTACCAATGATTACATGTATCTCGATCACGTGCAGCTTCACACCGCTAACGGTGGCGTGACATACAATAAAAATGGATTTTGGTGGACGGGCGAATTGTTGTACGGCAGCGGACTTCGCACTGGTCCTGATAACGACGGCGCGCTCACCCCCCACCTCACCGCCAACACAACAGTGGGCAAAGAATTTTTCTGTCCATCGCTTAGACGAAAATTGAAGGTGTCACTGGACCTCCTCAATCTCACCAACGACGTTTATCCGATCACTCTGGACAACGGTTTCAACGGCTCACATTTTGCGCCAGGTTTTGAGGTCTTCACACACTTGATCGTTGAGATTTAGAGCGCGCCCCCATCTCATGTAGATTCTCATTTTTACCGAAAATTCTTGTATGGGTTTTCGGCTCGCCAATTGTGTTTTAATTGCCTCGACGTTGGTCGCGCTCGTCGTCGCTTTACCTGCTGATGCACAATCATTAACGAGCCCATTCGCCAACAGCGTCGAGCAAAACTCGCTCGATCAAACAACGGCCGCCGGGCTTTGCAGAAATTGTTCGGATTCCATCGCCGGAGTTGGCCTCGTTGAAGACGCCCCCGTTGATGCAAAAAATTTAAAAATGCTTGGAGATTTAAAAACAGCCATTCGCAAAGACGTCGCCGTGCGGGCAAAATCAAAATGCGAACAAATCGTGACATCACCTGAATGCACGAATCTCTATGCAGAAATTAAAAAAGCGGGGAAAAACCCGGACGACTACAAACTAAAGTGCAATCAGAATGAAATTATAAAATTAATCGAAGATGATTTCTATTTAAAGATGGGTGTCGCAAAAGGCTTCGAAAGCAATTTAAAAAGTATCGTCGAATTGCCGAAATCGGCATGGGATTTCAGCAAGACCAGTTATCAAAACCTACACCGTTTTGGCCAATATGTTGGCGGCGAAATTTATTGCGATTCTCATGTGCAAGATAAAAAACTTCTTTTTCAAACGCTAAACTCCAATTTACCAAAAAATGCCAAACTCCCCAACCCGACAGACAGCGTTCTTAATACTTATTCATGCCCTGAGATCAGAGAGGCATTTCGCATACAAAAAAATTCTCTTTATCACCCCAAGAATGTTAACGAACACCCTGTGGACGATCAAATGTCTAAGGAGTTTTATCAATTGGTCGAAAAGCCTCTTGAAAAGCGACTGAAGTGCTACAATTCACAAAAGCGTTCTTTACTCATCGGCACCGCCGCAACATCGTTCGCTCTCAATTTCACTAATCCTCTAGGAGATGCTGAACTTATGACCGAGGCCGCCGGGTTGGCTTCAGATGTCAGCAAATTGACCGAGGCCGAAAAGGCCGTCAAAGCTGAAAGAATCGTCGATGCCACCACCGTTGCGGGCGAAACAAGCTCCGCCGAACGTCAACAGAAGATCTACGACGTGCTGAAACGTATGCATAAATTAAAAAAGTACCCTTCAACCAAAGAAAATATCGACAAAATCGATGAGCTCAATGCCCAAGCCATCCAAATCACCGCTGACGAATTACGCGCAAGAAAGATCAGCTTCAAAATCGTCGATCCCAAAAAAGACGAGGGCGTTTCGTTGTCGAAAAATGCGCTGAATGACGTCAAGATGACCTATTTAGAAACCACGCATGCGCAAAAAGAAAATCAACATGTTTATGAAACGCTTCGTAAAACGTTGGTCGACCGCCGCGCCACCGCTCTCCATGCCGAAAAATCAGCTGGCGTTTACGAATCCGGCTGGAATGAAAAGTTACAAGAAGCAAACAGAAGGATTTCGGAGCTTGACCAAAAGATCGCCGCCGATCAAAAAAATCCGGTCGCCTTAAAAGCCGATGAAACATTGAGAGAAAGCTTGGTTAATTCTAGAACCATTTATGCGCGCGCCACCCGAGAACAATCCGAATTACGAATAAAATGGCATCGCAAAGTGCGAAAACTTGAAAAGACTATCCGAAAAATCGATAGACATTACGCAAAAAACAAGGGGTTGCATCCCGCATTAGACAAATTGCCAGCTTTGCGTGATCTTCATACTTGGACGCGCCCCTATATTGTCATTACCGAATCTCCAACCAATCCAAAATTACTTAACACTATAATTGAAAAACACGGCGGCGAAATCGTGTTGTCACCGAACGAGAAATCCGCGATCCCCTCAAGGCTCGCGGGCGTCTACAATCAGAAAAATGAAAAATCTGTTTTTATTTACCCGCTTGAACAAATATTTAGCGATCACCCGGTAATCAATAGCCCAGCTCTTCACGAGACCCGGCACCTTGTGCAAGAACGGATGCGCCAAATTGGCCGAGAAACCCCCTACAATATCACCGTCACCGCCAAGCAAGGACAAAAGTTGCATAAGTCTCGTGGATTTTACGACAACTTCATGTCATTTGAGGAATTGCATACCTGGAACCACGACATGAAAGACGCGGTTCATGCACGTATTGGAAAGGTTACGGCCTACAGTTTTAAACGCGGAATTATCCGTCGGGTTGATTCCACAGCAACACAGGTTTCAGTCGCCAAAGGATTGTCCGTTCTCAGCAAATCCGCAAAGTCGAGCATCGAAGCCGCGCGCTTATATCTCAACGAACACCCGAATGATGTCGTCGTCGCCATTAAAGGTGAAAGTGGAGCAAGTCAGTCTTTTGTGCGAGTCCCTTATTTCAAAAATGGGCGCATCATTGGCGATATTAAAATTACACTCGTCAATTTGAATGAGACCAATAAGTCGGATGCGATTCAACTCGCCAAAGAATATCTCAATCGCGTCGAAGCGCGCGTGGATCGTCATGTCGCCAACGCGACGCAAGTTATTGACGCCCATCCCGAGATCAACCCGAACGAAGCGTGGGCGTCAGCCACAAGTGCTCGGGGCACGATCTCCACATCGACGGGCGAAGTCCGCGCAACCGTTGCCTCACCGCAATTGAAAGCGACTGAGCATGTTGAGGCGGTAAAAAAGATTCAGTTAACAGAAGAGGACCTTGGTCATGTGCTACACGATCACATCGTCGAAAATGTCACCCCCGAACTTAAGAACGCGATGGCGGAATTGCGCGTGAGCCAAGAAGATATAGCCAAGACAAAAAATGCAAAACCCGAAGACGTCTTAAAGAGACGAAAAGCTCAAGAAACCATCATTTCTGAGATTGAAAAACAGCACCCCGGGTTCAAAACCCTTTTAGAAAGAAAAAATAGAAATACTGTGATTGTTGATAAAAATATTGAAGACGTCGAATCGCTCATTGGCAATTTCGCCCATCCGAACCCTAATCATGAATCAAACCTTCGATCTCCGGTAATAGCGCCAATAATGAGACAGGCTCACGAAGGCGACGATTTTTGGTTACAGACTAATTATTACGAAGAAAACGGTAAAAAATATGGCGTCGAAATGTACGTTTGCCCGAAGTCAAAGTGCGAGAAAAATGGCAAAATCTATGAACAAGGGACGGCATTTACCGTTTACTTCACTTGTGGGCCGAACGTTTTAACATTCATGAGAGCCAAAAATGGCTCGGTTTCTGTTCGCTTGAATAATTGCAAGTAGATGTGTGGTATCCTTCACAAGATAGACTGACTCAACTGTGAAAGCGAACTTGCAAAATGAAAAGGTTGACGAAAAAATATGATGCGATAGTCATTGGCGCCGGGCCTAACGGTTTGGCCTGCGCCATCACCTTGCGCCAAGCGGGTCGGTCGGTGATTGTGCTTGAAAGATCGAACACTCCCGGTGGAGGGGTAAAAACCGAAGAACTAACCTTGCCGGGTTTTCAACACGATGTCTGCTCCGCCGTTCACCCTATGGCGATCGCGTCGCCCTTTTTTAAAACTCTCCCGCTCGAGCAATTCGGACTCAAATGGATTCACTCGCCGGCAGCTTTGGCGCATCCGTTCGATAACGGTGATGCGGCAATTCTAGAGCGCGCTTCGGGCCCGGCTTCGAAGAATGAAGAAGCAGTTAAAAATTTTGCGCTCATTCTCGATGAAATTTTGCAACCCGCACTGCGCATTCCGCGACATCCGTGGCGTCTCGCCCGCTACGGTCGTCAAGCGATCCAATCGGCCCGCGCTTTTGCGTACCAAATGAAATCCGAAAAAGATCGCGCTTTGTTTTTGGGGATGGCCGCTCACTCTCCGGCTTCTCTCGAACGCCGTGCAACGGCGGCCGTGGCACTCACTCTACAAATGGCTGGCGAAACAGTGGGCTGGCCCATCGCCGAGGGAGGATCGGCCCGCATCACTCAAGCCCTGGTCAAATATTTTGAGTCTCTGGGTGGCGAAATTGAGTTGAATTTTGAAGTGACTCATCTCGATCAACTTGCCGCATTCGCAACTGACAATACGCAAATATTTTTCGATCTCACCCCCCGACAGATTTTTAAAATCGCCGGCGACAAACTTTCGCATCGCATGCGCCAGGCTTTTCAAAATTTCGCTCTTGGGGTCGGCGTTTTTAAAATGGATTGGGCTCTCAACTCACCCATCCCATGGAAGAACTCAAACTGTGCCCACGCCGCTACCATCCACCTTGGCGGATCGGCCGAAGAAATATTAGAATCCGAATTTCGCGTAAAGCATGGCGAGCACTCCGAAAAACCGTTTGGCCTCCTTGCCGTCGCTGGTCTCCTCGACACTGAACTCGAGCGTCTCGAGAATGTGCCTGGCGACCTTTCGGATGACCTTGGAGTCGTCGACGATGAGGTAGGTTTTCATAAAGTCACTCAGTCCTGTCCGGTTCGGGTCTGG
>DAIDJH010000119.1 GCA_027451425.1 Bdellovibrionales bacterium
ACTGTTCGTACAATTGAGTAAATGAGCTTACACGTACATCTTTGGGGAATCCGCGGCTCACTACCGAGCCCGCTCACTCCGCAACAAGTTGAAGAGAAAATCGGTTCAGCGATTCGGTCTTATGAAAAAGATCGCACTTACATTAAAGACATCTCCACTTTTGTAAAATCCCTCACGCAAAATATAAGTGGCGGCTTTGGCGGTCATACATCTTGCATTGAAGTGAAAACTCCGAAATCGCGGTTGATTGTCGACGGCGGCAGCGGCATTCGCGTGCTCGGCGAAAAACTCATGCTCGAAGCATCGGGAGCGGGTCGCGGCGTCGTGCACATTTTGATGACGCATTTTCACTGGGATCACTTGATCGGGTTGCCATTTTTTGTGCCCATGTTTGTGCCCGGCAACCAAATTCATTTCTATGCAGTTCAGCCCGATCTCGAAGAAAACATTCGCCGCGTTTTTTGTAAACCCAACTTTCCCGTCGCTTACAAAGATTTGCCGGCCACGGTTCATTTTCATCAATTGAAACCTCGCGAGCCTCATGTCTTTTCCGATGTCACGGTTACACCTTACCAGCTTGATCATCCCGATCCGTGCTGGGGTTACCGGTTTGAGCACGACGGCAAAGTGTTCTCACATTGTGTGGACACCGAATGTCTGCGCGTGACCCGCGAAGCGCTCGGTCCCGACCTCGCTCTTTATCAAAACGTCGATTTAATGACATTCGATGCACAGTATACGTTTTTAGAAGCGGCGGAGCGGGTCAACTGGGGTCATGCATCGGGACCTATCGGCATCGACATCGCTATTCGCGAAAAAGTAAAAAAGATTTTATTCGTTCACCATGACCCGGGATCGAGCGACGCCAAAATTATCGAGGCCGAACGCCAAACTCGAGAATATTACGAATCCGTCCTTGCCGCCGCCCGCGCAAAAGGTGAACAGACCACTCCCCTCGACTGGCAATTTGCACGCGAAGGCATGAGTTTCGTTATTTAATCCAGTGGAGCAATAAAATGAAATCGACTCTCGTAACCCTACTTCTACTGCTGGTCTCATTATCCGTGCACGCCGGCGAACTCAAGGGCGTTAAGATGCCCGACACAATCACTGTCGATGGTCACCAACTAGCTCTCAACGGCATGGGCATGCGATATGTGACAAAATTTGGTTTACATATCAACGTCTATGTAGGGGCATTGTATCTCGAAAAAAAATCGAAAGATTCGGATGCAATATTGAGAAGCGACGAAATCAAGCGTTTGGTTATGCATTTCGTACTGTCCGTGGATCGCTACCCGCTACTCAATGGATTTGAAGAAGGATATGAAAACGGATGTTTTGTGGAGTGCGCCCGGGCACACGAACAATTCGCAAAATTTTCTCCAGACGTGGTCGAAGTACGCAAAGACAACGAATACATCATCACCTTTTACAAAGACCAAGTTGCATTTGAGGCAACCGGCCCTTATGCAAAAAAGGCGGTTATTGCCGATGCCGCTCTGAGCCGCAATCTTTTGTCGGTTTTCATCAATAAAAAGGCCCCACCCGGCAAAGCATTCCGCAAAGGTCTTTTGGGGATTTGAGAATCATGCCTCGGCGGATAGCGATCGCACGGCGACCCGGTACAGTGTCTCCAAACCATTTTTAGTGGGATGCGAATGAAAATTTGGCTCCCACTTTAAACTAGCGAGCGAATCACTGATCGTAAACATAGCACCGACTTCGACACCTCGATAAGCGGCGACGGAAAATATGGCCGATGCTTCCATGTCCACCGTTAGCACTCCCTCATCTTTATAATGACGAGCTTCGGTTATTGTCTCCCGATAAATGCTGTCGATCGTCCAACTCGCGCCGACTCGAAAAGAGTGACCCGATTCGCGGAGACTCCGCTGCAAGTTCTCCGTCAATAATTTCGATGCATGGGCATACTTTGACGATGGGATGTAATGGTGAGATGTGCCTTCGTCACGAATGGCCGTGTCGCAAACCACAATATCGCCCACCTCGATGTCATCTTGCAAACCACCGGCGGTACCGATTGAAATAAATTTTTTGACTCCGAAAGCGATCAACTCTTCGAGTATAACGACGGCGACCGGCGAACCAATACCGAAATTTCCGATGATGCCTACCCGCCCGCCTGTTTCATCGAGCAAGTTCATTTTGCTTAAGCACCCATCCGCCTTGGACATTTTGTGCGAATTCAATGCGTGGCTCAAAAGACGAGGTGAATAACACAAAATCACCCCTTCAGGCGGTCGAATGGTAGGGAACTTACCAATTGACTTCATGTATTCGAGATACTGTTCGGGAGTGACAAGAGGTTCTTCGTCGTGCTTGCCCTGAAAATTCGGAAAATTGACCGTAGAACTCATTTGAAAACCTGAGCTCTATTCAAAATGCGTGCGCCAAACTCGACTGATCTGATCGATCAATTCGGGCATTTCTCGTAGCGGGATCGACGTCGGGCCATCGCACAACGCTTCGTCCGGATTGGGATGAGTCTCGACAAAAATACCATCCACGCCAACCGCCATTGCCGCGCGCGCCAGTGCCGGCGTCATCTTTCGTCGGCCACCGCTTTTACCTTGAAGCGCTCCCGGCATCTGTGTCGAGTGCGTGATATCCATAATGACGGGCTGACCGGTTTCGCGCATTTCAACAAGACCCGTCATATCATTTATGAGTCTATGGTAGCCAAATGTTGTACCGCGTTCACAGAGTAGAACATTGCGATTGCCCGCCGATGCTGCCTTTTTCACTATCGACGCCATATCCTCGGGAGCAAGAAATTGCCCCTTTTTGATGTGCATAACCTTGCCAGTTTTAGCGACTTCGATAACGAGATCGGTTTGCCGGCTGAGAAATGCCGGAATTTGCAAAACGTCCGCAACTTCCGCAACCGCGGCCACTTGTACAGTTTCGTGCACGTCAGTCAAAATTGGACAGCCGACTTTGCTTTTGATACGCGCAAACGATTCCAGCGCCTTCTTGACTCCTGGACCACGAAAACTCTCGACACTTTGACGATTGGCCTTATCGAACGAACATTTGAGAATCCACGGTATGCCTTTTTCTGCGGTGAGACGCCTGAGTTCTTGCGCCACCTCGATGACCATCCCTTCGTCTTCGATGATATCGGGCCCCGCAAAAAGCACCCAGTTCTTACAATCGCCCCAAGTGTAGGAGCGCCCTTGAAAATTCATAGTTACGGGTTGGGCAAGCGGTTTGAAATCGGTCATAATCTGCACTATGTTATCGCGTATGACCCAACAACAAGTCAAACGATTGCGCAAGATCAAATGTCTCGCGTTTGATGTCGACGGTGTTTTAACCGATGGCGGGGTTTACTTCGGCGGACTGCCCAATGGGGCCACTGCGAACAATTCAACGTCCAGCGATACCCGAAGCGATTGGTGCCGCATATTCAACATTCGCGACGGGATGGGCATTGTTTTACTTCACGAGGGCGGCTACAAAACGGCGTTCATCACGTTGAGCCGCGCGACAGATATTCGACTACGCGCCGAAAACTTGAAGGTTCATTACTTTTTTGATTTCGCACGCGACAAAGCGGCCTGCTTTGATAACCTGCTTGAACGCAGCGGTTTTCTCGCCGAAGAAGTCGCATTCATCGGCGATGACGTCATTGATTTACCAGTATTTGCAAAATGCGGTTTATCCGCTGCCCCGGCTGACGCACATCCTGAGGTTCTAAAAAAAGCTCATCTCGTAATGAAATCCAACGGCGGACACGGCGCGGCCCGCGAGCTGTGCGATCTTGTTTTGCGCCACGGAGCGTTTGCCCCGTCCAAAAACGGAAAATGGTCGGCCCACAAATGACGGCTACATCCTCAGGCCAAAAACTTTTTGCAAAGCCGCTCATAAACTTATGCTACCTCCGCAGCTTTCACTATTTTCTCGAATATCAAGCCCTTCAGACCTTAAGCGCTCTTTTGACAAAATCCAATCTTCGCTCGGCGCGCTTCTCCCGAGAGAATTTGACTATTCTCGCTCGTGAAATTCGTGAACTCTTTGAAAGCGACGTTCAAAATATATTGAACAGTGACTTACCCCCTCGCCTACTGTGGACGGAGTCGCCAATCTCGCATCTGCAGCGTCTGCCTAAAATCGTGAGCGATGGCATTGACCTCAGCCTACGACGAAGGCGACGACAGGCCCATGAGTTCAGCGATGAAGCACAGATGGGTCTTGATAAGCTGCCCGAATACTACCGGCGTAATTTTCATTTTCAAACCGACGGATACCTCAGCGAACACAGTGCGGAACTCTATGACCACCAGGTAGAACTGCTCTTCGCCGGTGCAGCCGACGCCATGAGACGAATTGTTCTACCGGATGTTGTTGAGGCGCTCCATTCGTATGCGGACGCCGCCAGCAAACAAATTGCCTTTCTAGAATTGGGTTGTGGCACAGGAGCGATGACAAGAAATATCCATTTGACGTTCCCGCATGCTCGCATTGTGGCGACGGACTTGAGCGTGCCTTATTTGGAAATGGCTAAAAAGCGATTTTCGAAAAGCTCAACTTCGCGAAATAGACAAATCGAATTTATCGAGGCTAACGCGACTCAATTGCCGTTTAAAGACCAGTCTTTTGATGCTGTTTATTCAGTATTTTTATTTCATGAGCTCCCGCGCGAGGTGCGAATCGAAGTGATCCGCGAAGCTCGTCGTGTTTTAAAACCCGGAGGAGTATTTTTCTACATCGATTCACTGCAACTCGGCGACAAACCGCATTTCGATCACGTGCTCAAAAACTTTCCCCGCGATTTTCATGAACCGTTTTATCTCAACTACATTGATGTGCCGATGCACGATCTGGTTGAATCTGCTGGCTTTGAGTTGTTGGCCACGCGCTTTGGTTTTCTCGCAAAAGGTGAAGTTTACCGGGGCCGCAAAATATGACAAATCGGCCCTTCGTTTTGATCAAAATATTTTTGATGATAGTCCTCGGCTTCGAAAAATTCGGCAGCAGGCTCAATAACCGTCGCCGCCCTTTTTTGAAACACGCCTGAGGCATCAAACCGGCCTTTCGACGCAACAGCCTCAACTCTCTGTTCAGGTGAATGAAAAAAAATCGCTGATCGATATTGCGTGCCGATGTCGGGACCCTGCCGATTCATTTGGGTCGGATCATGGAGTCGCCAAAAGTAATCAAGCAATTCGCCATAACTTACTCGGCTTGGGTCAAATTCAATTTCAACAGCCTCAGCATGACCAGTCCCACCCGTTCGCACCTGTTGATAAGTAGGGCCACTGGTTTTACCGCCGGTGTAACCGACACGGGTGCGCACGACACCGGGGATTCGGTCAAGAATATGTTGGACTCCCCAAAAGCAGCCGGCGGCAAAAGTGGCTTTTTCTAATTTCATTTGGCTTCAGTATGTGAATTTCCGGAAGTAAATAATTTTAGATACTCTCCGTAACCGGCTTTCTGCAAATCTTCTTTTGAAATGAATCGCAACGCAGCCGAGTTGATACAGTAACGTAGCCCCGTCGGTTGAGGTCCGTCCTTGAAAACGTGCCCCAAGTGCGAGCCACTCAAGCTCGCATGAACTTCGGTGCGCGTGAAAAAAAGACGATGATCTTTGCGCGTACCCACAAAATTGTTATCGATGGGCTTTGTAAAACTGGGCCAACCTGTGCCGGAATCGAATTTATCCGTTGAACTAAATAAGGGTTCGCCGCTTACCACATCGACGTATATTCCTTCACGGTGATTATCCCAATAGGCATTTTTAAATGACGGTTCAGTGTCCTCTTTTTGGGTCACATTGAACTCTTCGGGAGTCAGTCGCTTCTTCAACTCCTCAACGGACGGCTTTTTATAGTTTTTTGCACTCCAGGCCATAGCGGATATTCCTCCAGAAAAGAATGCAGCTAGAGTAATAATCGCGCCAAACAGCAATTTCAAGGTTCACTAACTATTACGCGGCGGACAAATGCGCCCTTTAACAGATCGCCTTTCGAATCTTGATAGGCGAGCGCCAATTTTTTTGTTGCGAAATGCCCGATAAGTACTCGATGCCAAGTCTTGCCGTTCACCACTCCCGTGGCTTGTGCAGCATCTTTTAAATTAAGTTTTGCAATTTTTTGCTCGGC
>DAIDJH010000120.1 GCA_027451425.1 Bdellovibrionales bacterium
CATCGATCAGTTCGCGTCCTAGCGGAGTAATCACAACCTCGTGTTCAGGCGTTACGACAAGCTCCAAAATCTCGAGGGCCTTCGCGACGGCGATGACTGAGCCAAACTCCTCACGCATCTGTTGAGTTAAGGCGAAAATGTCAACGCGACCGCCATCACCGACAACGGCTTCAAGAAAGCCAAACAGGCGGTTCACTTCGACCGGCGGCAGGTTTTCAACGCGAATGGGAGTGGCACGCGCAAATCGTTCACGGGCGGCGACATCGGGCAAATTCAGGGCGGTGATGAGATCGTGAATTTCGTCGACCATCCCCAAAAACGCCGAAGATTTTTCGTTTCGCGGATAAGGTAAATTGTTCAGAATGACATGCGCCAATCGACCGGGATTGCTCGAAAGAATAACAATTTTCGACGCCATCGATACGGCTTCTGAAATATTGTGGGTCACCATAAAGGCGGATTGAAAAACATTTTTCTTCTCAACCCAGAGGTCGATAATCTCGGCGCGTAAGTTCCGCGCCGTCAAAACGTCGAGCGCGCTGAACGGTTCATCCATGGCCAGAATCGGCGGGCGGGCCACAAGCGCGCGAGCGAAGCCCACCCGCTGTCGCATGCCGCCCGAAAGTTCTTTTGGGTAGGCGTTGTCGTGACCGCTCAATCCGATGAGAGTTAGCGCGTTGTCGATTTCTTGCCGTTCTTCTTCGGGGGCCAACTGTCGCTTGTTCAAGCCGATGCGCACGTTTTCATATACGGTAAGCCACGGATATAACGCGAAACTTTGAAAAACGATGGCGAGCGATTCATTGATGCCGGATAGTTTTTTAGCCCGCTCGTAAACCACGCCTGACGTCGGATGGAGGAGCCCGGCCAAAATACGTAACAGTGTCGATTTACCCGACCCGGACTGACCCAGAAGCGCGATAAACTCTCCCGGTTTAATACCTAAATTGATTTGGCTCAAGACTTCAATCGGCTGTTTGTCGGCGAGCCAAAATGTTTTACTGACGTTTTCAAGTTCGGTTATATATTCAGGGTTCATGGTTTAACCTCACAATTTCAAGCGTATTTATTCCAACCGATATTTCTTCTCAGCCAAGTCGTATAGATTTCTCCAAAGCAATCGATTCAAAATAACGACAAAAACCGACATGACGAGAATGCTGCAGAAAATCGCCGGCCAATCGCCTCGCGCAGTGACCTGCGTGATAAACGCGCCAAGGCCATCGGCGATAAGCGTTTTGTTGCCCCAATTTACGAACTCGGCGACGATGCTGGCGTTCCACGCTCCGCCGGCCGCCGTACAGGCACCGGTCACCCAATACGGAAAAATCGCGGGGATAATCAGCGTGCGCCAACAGCGCCAACCGCGAAGGCCAAACACGGCCGCGCTTTCTTTAAGATCTGATGGAACGGAACTCGCCCCAGCGATCACATTGAACAGGATGTACCATTGCGTGCCGAGCGCGAGAAGAAGAATGCTCCCCCAGTTGATCGAGATCGAATGGCCGATAAAAAAACCGACAATAAATGGGAAGGCCATATTGACCGGAAACGACGCTGCGATTTGGGCGAGCGGTTGGGCGAATTTTGCGATCGCCGGGCGAAAGCCGATCCACACCCCAATAGGGGTCCACACCAGCGTTGCCACCACGACCATGATGAAAACCCGCCCCATGGTAAATAACCCAAGTTTAAATATTTTTCGTATTTCATCGAGGTTCATGTTGGTATGAATTTCGCGGACGAGACGAACGCTTTCGTAGCCGATTGACATCAGAATTGCGAATATCAAAATCATTGAGAGGCCATCGACAAATTTTTGGTAAGAGGGGTTTCGGTTAATGCGAGTCTGAGCACGATCCATTGTGTTGGTCATAAGAAAATCGGTGATTTTGGCAAATGCCGAAGTCACCAAAGCAAAAAGTCGTCGCAAAATCCAGCTGCGGCGGCCAAGTTCAAGAGCCCATGACGTTTGCGTTTCGGTCGATTCAACGAGTTCGACGCGATATTTTTGTGACCAGGCGACAATGGGCCGCCAAAAAATTTGATCGATCAGCACAACAACGCACATCATGGAGAGAACGGCCAGCCATGCGGCCTTCGTATCGCCCCGTTCAAGCGCAAGCGAGAGATATGAGCCGAGCCCGGGCAGTGCAATTTTGCGGTTGAGCACCGAGATGGCCTCGCTTTGCACGACAAAAAACCAACCACCGCCGAAGCTCATCATCGAATTCCAAATAAGCGAAATTGCGCCCGATGGCAGTTCAACGGTTTTAAATCGCTCCCATGGAGTGAGGTCGAATGCTGTCGCCGCTTCAGTCAAATCGCGTGGAATCGTGACAAGCGAATGATAAAAACCAAACGTCATGTTCCACACTTGTGCCGTAAATATAGCGAAGATGCTCGCGGCTTCAACGCCAAGAAGCGAGCCTGGGAATAAGCTCATAAAACCCGTGATTGTCACTGATAAAAATCCCAAGACCGGTACCGATTGAAGGATGTCGAGTGCGGGCAGTATCAAAGTCCTGGCGCGAGTCGAATGCGCGGCAATGTAGCCGACGATAAGTGTGAACAAAAGCGAGAATCCATAAGCGATAAACATGCGAAGCGTGCTGCGCGCGGTGTAGTAAGGGATGTGCTTGTAGGCCAGGTCGAGAGTTGGGGTAACTCCCGAAAACGAGGTGCTCATATCGCGACCCATGGACCCTACAACCCAAATCAGCGCAATGACCAAAACAAAAATCGGTACGTCGATGAATTGCGGCCGGTTGGTGTCACGGTCTTGCGACCAGGGCCCGAGCCAATAGGAATTTCGTTTCCGCATTTACACCTCGACGCGATTTTAAAATCATGCTTGAATATTTTCTGGGCGTCATAGGCCCTAACGGGTTTCAAGCTTAATCGCCGTGGAGTTTTATGCCGATTCTTAAGGTCGCGCAACTTGAGAAGTCATACCGTATGGGATTTATCCCCAAGCTCCACAAAGTTTTGCATGGAGTGACCTTCGAACTGCCCGAGCGATCGATCACGGGGTTTTTGGGCGGCAACGGTGCCGGCAAAACTACAACCATTAAATGTCTGTTAGGGCTAGCCTATCCCGATTCGGGGTCGGTGCGTTTTTTTAACAATGAAGAGCTGAGCGAAGATGTAAAAAAGCGCATTGGTTTTTTGCCAGAACGCCCCTATTTTTACGAGTATCTCACCGGACTCGAATTTTTAGAGTTTTATGGCCAGCTTTCAACCCGCCTTAAGCGAAATGACCTCAGGCAAAAATCCGAAAATCTTTTGAAGCGCGTCGATCTTTGGCACGCTCGCGATAAAAAACTGAAGGAGTATTCCAAGGGCATGCTTCAGAAAATTGGAGTCGCCCAAGCGCTGATTCATGATCCCGAACTTGTGATACTGGATGAACCCATGTCGGGCCTCGACCCTGACGGTCGATTTTACTTGGCCGAAGTCATTCGCGAGACGGCACGTGAAGGGCGCTGCGTATTTTTTTCGAGTCATTTGTTGAACGATGCTGAAGCGCTGTGCGAACGACTGGTGATTATGAAAAGCGGGGTGGTCACCTACGAAGGCGGTCTTGAGCCTTTTCTTGCCAAAATGGGTGAGGCGGCCATTATTCGTTATTTGGCAAATGGCCATGAAGAAAATCGACGGGTTGAAACTGACGCTGCCCTTCAAGCTGAAATCAAAAAACTGTTAAACGAGGGCGCGCATATTGTCGATGTAAAAAAAGATCGAAACCTAGAGCAGGCGTTTATCAAACACGGTCTTCGGGGGGGCGGTTCGTGACACAGGTTTTAGTCATCGCCCGCAACACATTCCGCGAAATCATGCGCAATCGAATTCTATATGGCCTTATTGTCGTGGCGGTGCTCCTTATCGCCATGAGTTTAGCGCTCGGTCAGTTAACGTTCGCCGAGCAATCGCGAATCACTGTCGATTTTGGTTTCGCGGCCATTCACTTGAGCTCGGTCATTTTGGCGATTTTTGTTGGCAGCACGCTGGTGAGTCGAGAAATTGAAAAAAAGACGATTATGACTTTACTTGTTCGCCCTATTTCGCGGACTCAGTTTGTTATTGGTAAAAGCCTTGGTCTTTTAGCCGTGATCTTGATCTCAATCGCGCTTCTCGCCATGGTCCTGGCGGGGATTTTACTTTTGATGAACTTAAGGCCGAACATGGCATTTTTTGTCGGCCTATACGGTATCTGTCTTGAGGCGACCGTGCTTCTTTGTGTGACATTGTTTTTTGGTACATTTGCGTCTTCAATGCTGGCGGTTTCGTTCGCGCTTGGCGTGTTTTTGATCGGTCATTGGCTCGAGAGTTTGAGCTATTTTGCCGAGCGAAGCCATAACAAGGCATTTATTCTTGTTGAACGAATCACCCGAGCCATCTTTCCGAATCTTGAATACTTCAACTGGCGCGCTCTTTTTATTTACGGCGATCCTGTGCGGTATGGTGATGTCGTGTGGGTCACGGTGTATTGTTTGGCGTGGTCCGCTCTTCTTATTTCAGTTAGCGCCATGATTCTGGCAAAGCGCGATCTTGGATGACAAATTTTGACCCGCTTGTTTTTTTGATGTTTATTCTTGGCGCGCTGTGGGGCAGTTTTGCCAATGTCGTCATTTATCGTTTACCGAAAGATTTAAGCGTTGTTTCTCCACGAAGCCATTGCTATTCATGCCAAAAAATCATCGCATGGTACGACAACATCCCCTTATTTTCGTGGTTCATATTGCACGGCAAGTGCAGAAATTGCGGCGCAAAATTTTCGATTCGTTACGTTCTTGTGGAGTGGCTCATGGCCAGTCTCTTCGCCGCCGTGTACATAAAAGTTGGATTTTCGTGGACTTTACTCGAGTATCTAATTTTAGTTTTCGGATTGGTCACGGTCAGCTTCATCGATTTTGACCATATGATATTGCCTGACGAGTTCACTTTAGGCGGCGTTGCCGTCGGTTTGATCGGCGCCGCGCTCAATCCTGAACGGCATTTTTTGCCGGCGTTTTGGGGCGTTATTTTCGGTGGTGGATTTTTGTGGGCTATTGCGGTTGTATACGCAATGATTCGAAAACAAGAAGGGATGGGCGGCGGCGACATTAAACTCCTGGCGTGGATCGGAGCTGTTTTAGGCTGGACGTCTGTCCCGTTTGTGATCATCTGTTCAAGTCTAGTCGGAAGTCTAGTGGGACTGTCCCTAGTTTTTAAAAAACGACAGGGGATGAGTCATGCGATTCCGTTCGGACCATATCTTTCACTCGCCGCAATTCTCTACATTTTTTTTGGCCGGGAATTGAGCCTTGCATACATTCATCTCTTCATTCCATCACTCTGAATAGGTTCTAAAATTGACATTTGATGACGCGTTCGATCTAATCTTTAGTAGGATCGAGTAGTTGTGGTCGACGTGAATACGCTGGCCTAAGACCATGGATAGGTCGAGTGATGTTTTTATTTAATAAAAAAAAGATACTGGCCCTCGACGTGGGTTCAGCAACCATCAAAGTGGCGGAGGTTGATTACTCCCGCAGCCGTTCGGCGCTTGTCGCTTTCGGTGTCGCCCCCACGCCACCAAACTCTTTCGCCGGCGGTGAAATTTTAAACCCGCAGTCAATCGCTGAAACAATTCGCGCGCTTGTGAGTCAAATCAAAACAAAGCGAACACATGTCGCAACCGCGTTGAGTGGCACTTCGGTTATGGTGAAGCGTATTACGATCCCGCGCATCGACGCGAAGCTAATTCCTGAACAGATTCGCTGGGAGGCTGAGCAGTACATTCCCTACGATATCAATGAAGTCAATTTAGAATATGAAGTTCTACATTCGAACACGTCAGTTGAAAGTATGGATATTCTTCTCGTGGCGGCGATTCAAGGTCACGTGTTCAAATATGCCGAAGCGATTTCGCTCGCGGGGCTGAATTGTGCGGTCCTCGATGTTTCGGGTTTCGCGCTCGCCAACTGTTTCAAAACAAATTACGGCGATCTCACGGGGCAGTCCATTGCACTTCTCAATATCGGTGCGACGAGCACAAGTATGGTGGTACTCGATAACAAAGAGGTGGTGTTTGCCCGGGATATTCCTGTCGGTGGCGCTAATTAT
>DAIDJH010000121.1 GCA_027451425.1 Bdellovibrionales bacterium
GCGTCATGTAAATTGCGTGTCGCAAAGATTTTGGGAACAGTTCAAGAGGTATAAAGAGCCCGCTTAAAAATTGCGCCGTAAAACGAAACATGTAACTGATACTGCCCACGGTATCGACCCAAAACGCCAAATAATCGATCGTCACGTAAATGATATAATAAAAGACGGAAGCACTGAGACACGCGGTGGTGCCCATCAGCATATTGGACCAATGAAACGAGTATTCACCGGGGATGCCAAAGATCGCAAAAAGCAAAAATAATCCCAGCGCCATTTGCAAAACCGTGATCACATCGTAAGCAAGAGCATATGCGCCGATCACAAAAACATAGGTGACCGGATACAAAAGATATTTCGTGAGACCGCCTTCATAAATGTCCGTGGCGATGATCATCCGTTCGTTGCCGCGCACGATTCGCCCGCCAAATGCCGCAAACACACTGTAAAGAACCATCATCGTTAAACTATAGCCACCGATTTCGCGCGAGCCGTGCACACTGTAAATCGCACTCCATAAAAAATAGGCAACCGCAATATCGACGGCGATCGAACCGACGAATTGAAACCAAAAATCCATGCGGTAAGAAATAATGCGTTTCAGTTCTGTTGAAAACATCGCAAAGAACCAGCTTATCACGTCGGCCTCGCTCCGTTTTTGGCACTGGCGTTGGGACTATCCCGCCGGATCAACTTTTCAATGATATTGCCGATATCTTCTTCTTCGATGCTTAAATCTTTTACGGCAATTTTTTGCAGAAGATAACTGGCCACATCTTTCACGTCAGCGCGATTAACTTTGAGTTGCGCCAGGCTCGGCTCCTCACGCACGACTTCTACTTTTAGATCACGAACTAAACTGGAGAGCATTGCGCCACCTTCGCCGCCCGAATCGTCCCACTTCAGCGTCAAAATTTTATGTTTCGCATAGGTGTTCACCACCCGCGACAGTTCTCCGTCGTAAACGATCCGCCCCTCTTTGATGATCGCGATGCGCTCGCACAGTTGTTCAATGTCTTCCATGTAGTGCGAGGTCAAAATCATTGCCGGTTTGTGGATTTTTCTGTATTCGAGGATGAATTTGCGGATTGCACGCTGTGCGGTGAGATCCAGGCCGATCGTCGGCTCGTCCAGATAAACAACTTTTGGCGTGTGCAAAAGAGCCGCCACCAACTCCATTTTCATGCGCTCGCCAAGTGACAAGCGCCGAATCTGTATGTTCAGTTGATCTCTGACCCCGAGTGACTCCACTAAATACTCAAGGTTTTGTCGGTATTGCGCGATTGGAATCTGATAAATCTCGCGCAGAAGCAAAAAACAATCTTCGGCCGGCAAATCCCACCAGAGTTGCGCTTTTTGGCCCATGATGAGAGCCACTTTTCGGCGCAGCTCATTCGAACGATCCCACGGGTTATGACCCAAGACCGAGACTTCGCCTGACGACGGGCAAACAATGCCCGCCAAAATCTTCACAAGAGTTGTTTTGCCGGCTCCATTCGCCCCCACAAACCCCAAAATCTCACCGGCTGAAACTTGAATCGAAACGTTTTGCAAGGCGCATTTGTCGATCCACTCGCGATGGACAAGCGCTTTCAGCGAACCGCGAAACCCTGCGGCTTTTTTATGAACGCGAAAGATTTTTGACAAATTATTCGTTTGAATGACGGCCATGTGTTCACTCTTTAGACAGTTTGTGAAAATAATCCGTATCGAAGATTGTCTGTTGAACAGTTACAATATCGCAGTGATTTCGCGAAAATTCCATCTTTTACTTTCGACCGCCGTCGCCATCTCGATTTTCAGTAATCCGATTAGCGGGTTTGCGCAAAATTTATCGCCAACCCCAAAGTCGTCAAACACCCAGGTTCTCAACCCGCCGGATTCCAACGTCACAGTTGTTCTGGGCGAGGTTGTCGAGCATGAATCCGTTGATGAAGTGGCTCGCACTGCTTTAGAAGAGTACCCGACAGCCACTGTCCTTGTGCGCGAGCCTGACCCATCGGCCGCACCTATTAAAATTACTTACAACGCCAAGATCATACCGCAACCGGCGAACGATCTAAATACCGCTCTTATTTACGCGTCTTTCGGGGCAGAGAACAGCGTGATTCTTGTTTCGCCTCTGCTCCCCGATGGGCTCACTTGGGTGCAAACGGCATCGTTACTTGCCTTCAACACAGCCTATTTGAAGAAAATCAGTTTAACGCTGGGTCTTTGGTCCCGCTGGATACAGAAAATTGAAAATCCAATCGCCAACCGGCTGACATCGGCAAGGATTTCAAAATCAAAGGCTCATCGAATTGGCCAGTTTATCGCTCATGGCGTTTTGCTTTACGCCATTTATGCCATGATGCAAGCCTTGTCGAACGTCCCCGATTTACATGCCGGATTCTTTAGCGTAGCCGCGCAGCTCAACATACTACGCAAGACGGGGATCGGTTTTGCAAGCGGCTTCGGTTGGACGTTGCTTGCTCGCAAATGGGACGCCCTCAAAGACACCGAACGCCCGATCAGTCGGCAAGCCTACACCACATTCAATTCCGTACGCAGTTTGGCCCTCAGCCCGTTTCGACTGTTTTTGTTCGCCATGCCGAATTCCGTTTCGGTAACTGAGTTTATCTTACGTACGTCTCCGTACGTCATTTCAGGGACAACCGGCACGATCGCTTATATTTGGGGAGATAAAATCGTTGCCCGCTACCCGCAAGTCGCCACGGCTCTCGAACGCTTTGAAAAAGTAACCGAACGTCTCAACGAAAAACTCGCTCAAGGTCGCAATCGATTTGCAAATAAATTGCGGCAGGTACGCGCCTGTGCAAAAATTCTGAGTCGAGCTATACCGTTCCAACGAACCGAGGAGGCCGAATGAAATCCGTCGCGCTTGGCAAACAAGGCTTAAAAGTTTCACGCCTGGGTCTGGGCTGCATGGGGATGTCCGATTTTTATTCAGGACGCGATGACGATGAATCGATCGCCACGATTCATCGCGCTCTCGAACTCGGCGTAAATTTTCTCGATACTGCCGACATGTACGGACCGTTTACCAATGAGGTTTTGGTCGGCAAAGCTATCAAAGGTAAACGCGACAAAATCGTTCTTGCCACTAAATTTGGCAACGAACGCTCTCCCGATGGTAAGTTTATAGGGGTCAACGGTCGACCCGAGTACGTGATCAAAGCATGCGACGCCTCCCTCAAACGCTTGGGCGTTGATCACATTGATTTGTATTACCAACATCGCGTCGACACTAATGTGCCGATCGAAGAAACAGTCGGCACCATGGCGATGCTCGTGAAACAAGGCAAAGTTCGATACTTAGGTTTATCTGAAGCAAAACCCGAAACCATTCGCCGCGCTCACCGCGTACATCCTATATCAGCGCTACAAACTGAATACTCGCTATGGACGCGGGATTGCGAATCTGAAATTTTGCCGACCGTTCGCGAGCTCGGCATCGGATACGTAGCTTATAGTCCGCTCGGTCGCGGCTTTCTCACTGGACAATTTAAAAAACCAGACGATCTACCGGCCGACGATTTTCGGCGAACTCATCCGCGTTTTCAAGGCGACAATTTTTTAAAAAATCTCGAAATTGTAAAAGCCATAGAAGATCTATCCAAACAAAAAAAGGTAACTCCCGCGCAGTTAGCGCTCGCCTGGGTGCTTCACCAGGGTGAGGACATTGTACCAATACCGGGCACAAAAAAACGCCGGCGACTCGAAGAAAATATCGCGGCGGTTGAAGTGCGCCTCTCAAGGTCTGAAATCGTAAGTCTTGCAACCGGACAAAAAGCCGCGGGCGATCGCTACGCAAACATGAGCACTGTGAACCGCTAGGCCGTTAAAATGATACGGCCGTCTCTAAAATAGGGATCTTGTAAAACTTGTGAAATTGGGTTTAATATGAATTGTCCGCTTGACTGAGTCTCGGGTTCTTTCAGGCGGGCTCGTTTTTAACAACAGGTTTCTTAGAGTCCATAGATTCTAAAAGACCTCAAGCGAAAGGAAAAGCCATGGAATCCACATCCACCGAGCGCGCCTCGGCGCTCAGATCCGCTGTTCAAACACAAATCCGAAAATTTGCCAAAACCTTGGGATCAAATGGAGAACAGTCTCCGGTTTCCGATTATTTTGGCAGCCTTACTTTCGGTCTCGCTCAAATGCGCGAGAAAATATCCAAAGAGGCCTACGAAGACCTTTTGCAAGCCCTTGATTACGGCAAAAAACTAAAACCCGAAACCGCCGACGTGATCGCCATGGTCATTAAAGATTGGGCCGTCGCAAAAGGCGTTACTCATTTTTGCCATTGGTTTCAACCGATGACCGGCCTCACCGCCGAAAAGCACGATGCCTTTATCTCCATCCATCACTCACATCATTCTGAATTGCGCGTTGTTGAAAAATTCACCGGGTCACAGTTGATTCAAGGCGAACCGGATGCGTCGAGCTTTCCCAGCGGCGGCATGCGTTCGACATTTGAAGCCCGCGGCTATACCGCATGGGATCCCGGCTCCCCGCTTTTTATAATGGAAGATGAAACCGGAAAAACTCTCTGCATCCCCACCATCTTCTTTGGTTACCACGGACAGGCGCTCGACAATAAAACTCCGCTGCTGCGTTCGGTGGACGCCCTCTCGCGCGAGGCTTGCGAATTTTTGAAACTGTTAGGTGATGTCGATGTCAAAAACGTTCAAGCGACGTTGGGCACCGAACAAGAGTATTTTCTGATCGACAAAAACTTTGTGGCTTTACGGCCTGACCTTATCATGACCGGTCGCACTCTTCTTGGGTCCCCGTCGACGCGCGGGCAACAACTCGAAGATCATTATTTTGGCGCCATTCCCCGTCGCGTAAAAGCCTTCATGGAGGACGGTGAACACGAGCTGTACAAGTTGGGAATTCCGGTGAAAACCCGCCATAATGAAGTGGCTCCCAGTCAATTTGAAGTCGCGCCTATTTTTGAAGATGTCGGCATCGGTGCCGACCACAACACCATCACAATGGAAGTCTTGAAGAAGACCGCGCTTCGCCATGGAATGGTCTGTTTGCTTCATGAAAAGCCCTTTGCTGGCATCAACGGCAGCGGCAAACACAACAATTGGAGCATACGCAACGACAAGAATGAAAATCTTCTCGACCCAGGCACGACACCGCATCAAAACTTGCGCTTCTTGGCCGTCCTCACGATTGTGCTGAAGTCCGTCTATGATCACGCGGATATGTTGCGCGCAAGCATTGCCACCCCAGGCAATGATCATCGCTTAGGCGCGAACGAAGCTCCACCCGCGATGATTTCAGTTTTTCTTGGCTCACTGTTGAGTCAAATTCTGGACGATATTGAGGCTGGCAAAGCGGTTCATGCCACCGAACGGCAAATTCTTGATCTCGGCGTCGCAAAAATTCCAAACATCTCTCGCGACTATACGGATCGAAACCGCACAAGCCCGTTTGCGTTCACTGGTAACAAGTTCGAGTTTCGCGCCGTCGGGTCATCGGCCAATGTCGCCGTCCCCATGTCATTTCTAAACGGTGCGGTTGCCTACGGCTTCAAGCAAGCCAGTAAGCGCCTGAAGGATCTCCTGAAATCGAAATCGAATCGTGACGAATCCGTGATGGAACTCATCCGCCAGTTGATCACTGAGTCGAAGAAGATCCGCTTTGAAGGCAACGGCTACTCTGAAGAATGGAAGGCCGAAGCCAAACGCCGTGGACTGCCCATTATGAATACAAGCGCCGAAGCACTGCAAGTTTTAAACGATGCCAAAGCCACTGCCTTTTTGTCTGAGCTGAATATTCTCACTGGTCAGGAAATTTCGAGTCGTTATCACATCGGAGTCGAGCGGTACATAAAAACCCTTGAGATTGAACTCGCGTCTCTTGTTGAACTCGTGCAAACTCATGTGATTGCGGCGATTGAAAAACAACTCAAACTTCAACTGTCATTGTGCGAACGCATAACTTCTGACGAACTAAAGAAAGCTCATAGAAAACGCGTCAAATCTCTTGAAAACGTTTTTGCTTCAGTTCTCGAACGCCTTGAAAAACTGGAGATCAGACTGGGAGAAATTCGCCAGCTTCATGACGAGTCAGCGAAAATGG
>DAIDJH010000122.1:0-3395 GCA_027451425.1 Bdellovibrionales bacterium
AACTCCCGTAGAACATTTTGAAGGTCGTTGTTTTGCCCGCGCCGTTAGGTCCCAAGAGACCGAAACATTCGCCGGCATGAACCTGAAACGTGATTCCACCTACGGCCATGTGATCGCCGTACATTTTGACGAGTTGGTTCGCTTCAATGACGCTTTTCATTCGTTCACCTATGAGAAAACGTTCGTGACTACTATCAGCCTGCGTTTGTTCGACTACCGATGTAAAGAATTTTTCGATGAATTTGAAGACTTCAACTTTAGTCGTGAATTGAGACGCCTCTTTCGCGCCGTCGAAGTTTAGCGGCACGTAAGCGGGCACCTGCTGGCTCGCCGCTGGCGTGTAGCATTATCGCTTGTATTGATAAAGCCGACCGGCGAGTTTCGATTAGGCGTAACGTATGGAGCAACCATGAGAATTTCAGAAAAAAAACCCTCGCAGTATCCACTTCTGGCACGAATTATTTTTTGGGCGCAGAGCAAAAAGTACGGAGAAAGTTTGGTGTCTTCGAAGCTTTGGGGGCGATCGCCTAAGCTTCTTTACGGGGTGCAGGCTCTTTATCGCGCGATTGATCGAGGGAGCTCACCTATCGAGCCCGCCCTTCGTGCCCTTGTTGGCGTTTTAATTGCGCGCATCAATCACTGTGAATTTTGTACGGACATCGGAGCGGCTCTTCTTGCCGAGCGCGGCATTTCTTCTGAAAAACTTGGTCAGCTTGATAAGTTTGAAATGGGTCCGTTGTTCACGGAGCGCGAGCGTGCGGCGCTCGCATTTGCAAAATGCGTGACCAACTCCGGCGAGCGCGTTCAGGATCAGCTCTTCGTGCGGCTCAAGAGACAATTTACCGATGACGAAATAATCGAGCTGACGGCGATAATTTCATATCAAAATCTTTCAAGCAAATTTAATTCCGCCCTCGACGTCCCGGCGCAGGGATTTTGTGATTTGAAGGCGAATCAAAAAAGAACCATCACATAAACGATAGCCGTGCGGCCCCTCACCACAAAATTTGTAGAAACGCGGTTGCGGTTAATTTGTCTTACGGTTGAATTGCCCGGGCGAAATCATTTAATGAAGAAAAATATTCAACTTCTCTAGATCGCACAATTGGTTTTATGAGATTTCGTCCACCCAGCCAAATTGATATGTCCCGCTTTAGGTGGCGATCGAGAAAGTGAAAATATGAATAAACGTCCTCTTTTGCGCCCTCCTTTTGAGAAACGGTCGAGCCCACAAGGACGTGGGTGGCGCCAAAACGCAGGGCCGCTTCGCAAAGATCCTTTTTGGGAGTATTCGCGCCAAGATAAATAGATTTAATTCCAGCGTGGGCAACCATGGCGTGGGCAATGAGGATGCCCAGCTCATGAAAATCTCCCTCGGGCGCGGCAATGACAAACCGATGTGACCTCCGGCGCACGTTCGCCTCGTAACGAAGAGAGTATAAAGCCTCTTTTACGATTGATGAAAAGATGTGCTCCTGAGAAATCGACATAATACCCGAGGCAACTTGCCGGCCAAATTCGGTTACAAGAGGCGAGATAAAGTCGGCCAAAACAATGTTTGGCCGCGCACTGCGGCTCACGCGACGAAATTCAAGCTGAATTCGATCCCAATTTTGAAGAGAAACGTTATTTAAAATTTGCTCAATTTTATCTTGAAAGCGGCCGAGCGGGCGTTGGTCCGAGCTCTTTTTTTCAAGAAGTGTTTGAAGGGTCCCTTCTGGGTGATTGGCGATTTGCCCGATTCGATAATTCCGCAGGGTCAATTCCCGAAGGAGCAAGGCCTTTTGAAGAGCGGAGTGTGAATATTTTCGGCGGCCAGTTGGAGTGCGAAGAGGTTTAAATGCTTTGTATCGGGTCTCCCACCCGCGCAGAGTGAACTCTGACAGTCCGGTCAGATCTACGATTTGTCGGATCGAATAAAAGACGGTTTTTTCGCTCACGCACTGAATATATGGCCGGCCCCGGTGCGTGTATAGATTTTTCTATACAAATGAAACGATGGATGGTTTAATTATGCTTAAAAAGGATGGTTGGGCCGGTGTTAAAGTCGTTTTTTGCCTCTCTTGTAGTGATCTTATTTCTTGATTTTGTTTGGCTGGGCCTGATCATGAAGAAGTTTAATTTGAGGCAACTCGGCGCAATCGGAAGAATTGAAGATGGGCACTTTCAAATTCTAATTTTTCCGTCAATACTTGCATATCTTCTGTTGGCGTTTGCGGTGTCACAGTTTTCTATCCCAAGGGCAATGGTTGCGAACACGGGGCTTGGATCCTTTGTTTGGGGTGCGGCTCTGGGTTTAATTATTTACGGAGTTTTTGACATGACCAATTTAGCTATTTTGAGAAATTATCCCGTCAGGTTTGCCCTCGCGGATATGGCATGGGGTACTTTTCTTTGTGGCGCGACCACGTGGACGGTGGGTTGGCTTTTGAAAACGTGGATGGAGGGTGGTGTATGATAAAGAGCCTATTGAGCGGGGTAGTCATTGCTTTTAGCGCGATTGCGGCGGTGGCAAGCGCCGGCGTAGTTACAGCGCCGCATGTGAACCTTAATCGATATGTTGGTAAATGGTACGAAGTCGCGAGTATTCCGCAAACTTTTCAGCGACAGTGCGTAGGCAACACAACCGCCGAATATTCGTATACGAAAAATGGTCGCATAAAGGTTGTCAATTCGTGTGACACGGCAAAGGGTGATCGCTCGGTCGCTGTTGGGCGAGCAGAAATTACGGATCGCACGAGTAACTCAAAGCTCAAGGTTACTTTTGTAAAAATATTCGGCAACTGGATCTTTGCCTTTGGTGGAGACTATTGGATTTTAGATGTTGCCCCGGATTACTCGTTTGCCCTCGTGGGCGACCCCACGGCTAACTATGCGTGGCTCTTGAGCCGGACGCCGCAAATCTCCCTCGCGACCTATGCTTATGCCGAGGCCAAATTTCGAAGCGAAGGTTACGGCACGTGCAAAATATTGACCTCCGTTCAGCGCGGAGGCTTTTCGTCGCGTATTCCGCTATGTAAGCTAGTTGCAAATGGACGCGGTGGTGCTAGCGAACAATAAATCCGGTCAGCCATTCTCGAAAATGCCTGATAAACCTGTCGTTGGGGAAAAGCATATCATTACTAGATGTCGAATTTTGTGGTGACTGTGATTCAACCACTCGCCTGTCTTGCGACAGCACCCATTTATTCAGCCCGCGATCTATAAAATTCATAAGCCATGAAAGAGGTGGGAGTGTCATGTATCCGCGGTGCACCTGCAGATAGAGCTTTGTCGATGTCGCATCTATCGGCGCGAACGCGAGGCTCAACATATATTTGGGGCTAATGTGATTTAACCAAATATTAGGAAATAAAAACTCAATGGAGCTTCGCTCGGGGTCCCCAAAATAAAAG
>DAIDJH010000122.1:3405-6089 GCA_027451425.1 Bdellovibrionales bacterium
TAAAAGCGTAGGCCGGAGGAGTTCGTCTCACCGCCGGGGATCCTTCCGATTTTTGAAAACCGGCCAATAGATGTTCTGTGTACAAACGGCAGATGTGCAAAATCTAGCTGGTTTTCGACGGCTCGGGTAAAGTGGACACGCCAGGTTTCGCAGTAGTGATGGACGTAAAGTGTTTCGGGATGTTGTCGAAACCAAGGCACGTCTTTTTGTTGATTTTCCTGCTCTCGCCAGCTGATCCAAACCCAACCATGCTTCTCTGTCGTTAAAAACTTGCGGGCGCATAGGCCGGGGGCCGATTTGCCAAATTCGGGAATAAGGTCGCAGAGGCCGGCGGCATTAAATTGAAATCCGTGAAAGGGGCATTCGATATTACCGCTACGCAGTTTGCCCAAACTCAACTTTGCGCCGCGGTGGGGGCAGCGATCACCAAGAAGGACCACGTTGCCTAATTTATCGCGCCAAAAAACCATATTGAGCCCAAATCTTTTTACACTCTTTGGTCGATGTCGGCTCACCTCTGAAGAGTGGAGTATCGCGTACCATCCGGGTGGCAATTGCAGGGCTTCTGTAGAATCCATAATCACTCCGAGAACAAAAGTTATAACTTCTTTTTTCTTATGCTTTCGATTAGATACTTGATGTCATCGTTGGGTCTTAATTTTTGACGAGTAATCGCGTAAAACCGCTGTACAATTTCGCTAGCGGTGCCGAACACGCGAATAGATTTTGTTTCGATGTCGTTTTTAACGCCCAGCTCTGGTATTGCGACTACGGCGCCAGAGCGCAAGGCCAAAATTCTTAGCAGTGCGATGTCATCAATTTCGCCGGCGAGCGTAAATTTACCGGCAAGTCCCTCTAGGTATGCGTCGAGTTCGGGTTTTGCTTCAAAATGATGTCCGGTAGTGAAAATTTTTTGCCCACGAAGCTTCTCTTTTAGCGAAGCGGCCTGTTTATTGAATTTTACCTGTTTGTTCCCAACAAAGATTACGGGCGATGTCGCCAGAACATTTGTATACAGATGACCGCGACCTTCATTAACAACATTGTTGGAGGTTAGAACAACGTCCACTTGGTGGCTCAGCAAGAGGGAGATGAGATTTCTTTGGTCGCCAGTTGTAATTTCCAATTTAATGCCGCCCTTATGTAAAAGGGGCTCAATAAATTCGTACTGTAGGTTTCTTGAAAGACCGGAGATGGCGCCGATTCGTATTGTTTTTTGTCTTGGGAGTACGCCCTTTGTCGCCCAGCTCATAAGCTCCTGGCTCGATCGAAAAATTAAATCGGCATATTCAAGAACTTTTCTCCCCGCATCCGTGACGACGGGTCTTCGGACGTTCTTTCTGTCGACGAGTTCAACTTCGAGAGCCGACTCAAGATTGCGTATTTGAGATGTGACCGCGGACTGCGCTATGCGGAGATCTTCGGCGGTTTTTGTGAAACTGCCCGTTTTTCCGAAAATCCAAAAGATATACAGGTGATGATGATTGAGTCTGGTCAACCCCCAACAAATATCTAAAAAACATAAATAGTACAACTATATTATCTATTTTTAATTATCTATTGAATGGCCGATCATAAGAATAAGCAAAGGGAGAATAACCATGGCTCAAGCTCGGATTACAATTGCTTATGGTGACGGGATAGGCCCGGAAATAATGAGTGCAGCGCTTAGCGTTTTAGAGGCCGCGGGTGCGGATTTGGCATTTGACACAATTGAAATTGGCGAAAGGCCGTACCAGCGAGGTCAGCTCTCCGGCATCGAAGACGGGGCGTGGCAGACGCTTCTTCAGAACAAAACCCTTCTCAAGGCACCCATAACGACACCTCAAGGCGGGGGCTTTAAAAGTCTCAATGTGACGATTCGAAAAACGCTAGGGTTATATGCGAACACCCGGCCTTGCCGTGCCTACGCGCCCTTTATTCAGACAAAACATCCCCAAATGGATCTTGTCATAATTAGAGAGAACGAAGAGGACCTCTATGCCGGCATTGAGCACCGTCAAACTGAAGAGGTTTATCAATGCTTGAAGCTGATTACGCGCCCGGGGTGTGAAAAAATAGTGCGCTATGCATTCGAATACGCAAGGCGGAATAATCGCAAAAAAATAACATGTCTGACCAAAGACAACATTATGAAGATGACCGATGGCCTTTTCCACCGTGTGTTCAATGAAATTGCGGCCGAATATCCCGAGATTGCCAATGAACATTGGATTGTTGATATTGGTGCCGCTAAGTTGGCGGACACTCCAGAGGCATTTGATGTTGTTGTTATGCCCAATCTTTACGGGGACATTCTTAGCGATGTCACTGCGCAAATTGCAGGGTCGGTCGGTATGGCGGGGTCATCCAATATCGGGGAGCGGTTTGCTATGTTTGAGGCCATCCATGGGTCGGCGCCACAAATAGCGGGAAAAGATATTGCCAATCCGAGCGGACTTTTACTTAGCGCCGTTGAAATGCTGGTTCATTTAGGTCAAGGCGATGTGGCTGCAAAGATTCATAACGCCTGGCTGAAAGCAATTGAAGATGGGGTTCACACTCCCGACATTTATCGTGAAGGAGTCAGTCAAAAAAAAGTGGGCACAAAAGCATTCGCAGTGGCGGTAGTTGAGCGGCTTGGCGAGAAGCCCGCGGCCCTTAAGCCCGTCTCGTATTCAAATGCGGCGCCACTGGTGCTCAGC
>DAIDJH010000123.1 GCA_027451425.1 Bdellovibrionales bacterium
AAGGAGCCATCCGCGGCCTCATCATCGACAAAGCCAAGGGGAATGTCCTGAAGCTCTCGCGACACACGGCCATCCGGCTGAGCACTCACGGCACCGAAATGATTGACTTTGCGAGACAAAATCGCATCTACAAAAGCACGTATATCGATATCAAAGATAAAAGTTACGATAAAATCGACACGACATTTTCAATTTCATTCGCGACACTTTTTGCGCAACTTGTAGATATGAAAGAGGGAGAAGGTAAAAGTTCACTCCCCGATTTTATGACAATTGCCGACGACTTGAATGCCGTCCTTGATGAAGCTCATCGCGATGGCAGCCTCAAAGAAAAAGTTCGCGAAAATCTTGCCGAGTACATCATCAAAGACCGCGAAATTGTTGTGGGCATTGAACGCTACCTGAAGCACAACAAGAAGTTTTTTATCATTACGAATTCCGACTTTCCCTATGCAAAACTTCTTCTGGACTACGCGATTTCACCGTTCACGAAACATTCCGGCGGATGGCAGGATCTTTTTACCTACGTCATCGTTCGCGCCGGCAAACCGAATTTCTTTTTTGAAGACTCACCGTTTATACGAGTCGATGCCCGCGCGGGCACAACGGGAGCGTCGGTCTCACCAAACGAACTCTTAAGCCCCGGCATATATCAGGGCGGCAATTCCACGCGTTTTACGAATGAACTTGGGCTTGAACCCGACGAAGTCCTTTACGTCGGCGATCATATTTACGGCGACGTCGTGCGAATCAAAAAGGATTGCGCATGGCGGACGGCCCTTGTTGTCGAGGAGTTGGATACCGAAATCAAAGCGATACAAAAGGCCGCGCCAGTAGTGCACGAAATCAACAAATGGATGGCAAAAAAAATCCCGCTTGAAACGGAAATCGACGATCTCATTTCAAAAAAAATCGAAACGGGTAAAAATACCGCCGACAAAAAAATCGATGCGCTTATTAAAAAAGCGAAGGAACTTGATAAAAAAATCTCGCCTCTTATTCGAAAGCAACAAACGTTGTTTAACCCACAGTGGGGTGAGGTCATGCGCGTAGGAATTGAGGAGAGCTACTTTGCTTACCAAGTTGAGCGGTTCGCCTGTATCTACACGGCGCGGCTGGGACATTTTCTCAAAATGTCCCCGCGCACCTATTACCGCTCGATGAAGCGTCCGCTCCCGCATGAAATGATGGGCTCGAGCCAACTTTGACTAACGCGGCCCGTGCACAAAAACAAATATAGTATTCGCGTCGCCGTTCAGTTGCAAAATGGCCGCCGTCCACTTCGCATCATTCACCTTTTTCAAATGCCCTTGCCGTGAAGCAATGAGCGACAAACACGCAAATTGCGATTTTTTGCAATCGCGCTTGGCGTCGGCGCGCTCAGCCGCATTGAGCGGGAGCCCGGATTCAAAAATTGCAAAAGCATTCGGCGTTCGCTCTCGAGCATCGGCCAATCTCATAGGTGAGTTCGGCATAATGATAAGAGCGTGCTTCGCTGGCGCTGTCTGTGACGTCGCCGCTCCGGGCACGGCCGCAGTTTCGCCCATTGTCGTCGCCACAGAAAATTGAACGCCAAGCTCGGGCGCGACGTCGCGAAAGCCACTCCATATGCCCTGACTTGTCATATCCGTTCCGCATAAAATGACGACAGGGTGATCGCGAATTTCAAGCCAAAACCGACGGTACAATACCGCGCCAATTTGCTCCGGGTTATCAAACTGCGTGAGATCCATAATAGACGTCGTCATCGGCGCGGCTGACCCCTTAAAAATTCGAATAAGTGCAAGCGCCGTAAACGCAATAACGGCAACAGTAAATGACACCATAACCAACTGGTCAGCTTTTCGTGACATCCCCCCACCGTTACCACGGCACTGTTGGACCGTCACGCCGGCCATTTGCCAGACACGGCCCAAGCGTGCTAGGTTCACGCCAAAGCAGGACTTGATCCAGTAGTGCGCGCGCGTGTGGCGCATGAACGAGAAGGACAGGTACCCATGAAAACGTATTTAATTATCGGCACTGGCCGGTGCGCTCGACATTTCGATCATTATTTTGATCTTCTTGGCATCCCGCATTTTTGCTGGAATCGAAACGACAAGCCCGAAATCCTCGAATCCCTGGCCGAAAAGGCTGATCGTGTTTTGCTTCTCATTCGCGATTCAGCAATCGTCGATTTTTTTGAGTCGCACCCATTTTTGTCGTCGGAAAAAAGCATTCATTTTTCAGGCGTTTTGTCGCATCCGAAAATCGCCAGCGCCCATCCGCTTATGACTTTTGGCCCCGGCCTTTACGATTTTGAAACATACAAGCATATTCCGTTCGTATGCGAAGACGGCGGCCGCTGGTTTGCCGAGCTTTTGCCGGAACTGCCGAATCCGCACTACTACATCGCACGCGAAAAAAAACCGCTCTATCACGCTCTTTGCTCGATGAGTGGCAACTTCACCACCATGCTATGGGAGTCTGTCGCGAAAAAAATCGCGGCGGAGTTTAAAATACCAAGCGAGGCGCTTGCGCCCTACCTTGCGCAAACCTTCAAAAATTTGCTCGCTGAAATGAGCGCCCAGCCCCAGACGCAATCAAGTGAAACTCAATCGGTTTTGACCGGGCCACTCCAGCGCGGCGACAGTAAAACCGTCATTCAGCACCTCGATGCCTTGCAAGGTACCCCCGAACAGTCGCTCTACTATGCATTTATGAATTATTACTTCGCGCAAAACCGTAACCGACGGGAACAAAATGAATATCTTAGATTTTAAAAAAAGAAAAAATGAACATCGAAAAATTTCAATGGTTACGGCTTACGACTACACGAGCGCCCTCATTGCGGCCAAAACTGAAATCGACGTGCTGCTTGTCGGCGATAGCGGTGCGATGACGATGCACGGACATTCATCGACGCTCCCCGCGACTATTGACATGATGGAGCTTCACACATCCGCCGTTGTCAGAGGCGCAAAGGAACAAAAATTTGTTGTCGCCGACCTGCCTTTTCTGTCTTACCGAAAAGATTTGAATTCAAACGTCGCGGCTGCCGAGCGCCTCATGCGCGCCGGAGCCCATGCCGTAAAACTCGAAGGCGCCGCCGGCAATCTTGATTTTATTCGACATCTTGTGGAGTCCGGCGTACCGGTCATGGGGCATATCGGGCTTACTCCTCAATCCGTAAATCAACTGGGCGGCTTTCGCGTGCAAGGGCGAGAGTCGAGCGACGCCGAACGTCTGATGACCGCCGCACGTGAAATTGAATCAGCCGGCGCGTTTTCACTTGTACTCGAATGCGTGCCGAGTTCGCTCGCGAGGCAAATCACACAAGCACTTACGATCCCGACTATTGGGATCGGCGCAGGCCCCGACACCGATGGACAAGTTCTCGTCTGGCAAGATTTACTAGGGCTCAATACCGAATTTCAACCGCGATTTGTTCGCAACTATTGCACCGGTGCAAAAATCTTCGCCGACGCGCTCAACTCTTACGCGCACGATGTGATGAGCGGCGACTTCCCCTCGCTTCAAGAGAGCTACGAATGAAAGTTTTTGAAAGCCTGCGGGCCTGGCAAGCGGCGCGACGAGAAATCCATGATAGCGTCGGTTTTGTGCCAACGATGGGTGCGCTCCATGCCGGGCATTTATCGCTTGTCGATCGTTCGCGCCAAGACAACACCACTACCGTCGTGAGTATTTTTGTGAATCCGACACAATTTAATAACCTGGACGATTTGCAAAAATACCCTCGACACGTGAACCGCGACATCGAACTTATGCAGGCGCGCGGAGTGGATTTTCTTTTGCTCCCGAATGAAAATGAAATGTACGAAGACAAGTACCAATTTCAAATGTTTGAAAAATCAGAAAGTAAAATTCTGTGCGGCGCATTCCGCCCCGGTCATTTTGAGGGAGTTTTGACCGTCGTCATGAAACTTCTTAATCTCGCGCAAGCCGATCGCTGTTACATGGGTGAAAAGGATTACCAACAGCTGCGGCTCATCCAGAACATGGCCAAAGCGTTTTTCATGAAAACGGAAATCGTTGGCTGCCCAACTGTACGCGAGCCTTCGGGTCTTGCCATGAGCTCACGCAATGAACGCTTGACCCCGGCGGGGCGCGCGCATGCCGCGAAATTGTTTGAAATATTGTCAGGCGCACAAGATGCGCTCCATGCACGCCGCGAGCTTGAGCGACTCGATTTTAAAGTCGATTACGTCGAAGAGCACTGGGGCAGACGACTGTCGGCTATTTGGTATGAAGGGGTGCGTCTTATCGACAACGTTGCCCTTGATCCAAAAAATGAAATGAGGCCATCGCCATGAGCAGCAAGAAAATCCTGATCGGCATAACCGGGTCCATTGCCGCTTACAAAACGGCGGAACTGCTATCTCGACTCAAAAAATCCGGGCACGAGATCGAAGTGATCGCAACGAGCAGCGCTCTTAAATTTATCGGCGAGGCAACTCTTGAGGGATTAAGCGGACGCCCCATTTACAAAGACCTTTTTGAACCCGGCCGAATGATGGATCATATTCGCCTTGCCCGGTGGGCCGATGCGTTTGTCGTCGCCCCACTCTCCGCGCAACATTTATCGTCGCTTGCTCGCGGCGAAGCTCATGATCTCTTGAGCGCGACAGCTCTCGCCTATGAAAGAAATAAACCTTTTTTAGTGGCACCGGCGATGAATACCGAGATGTGGAACCATCCGGCGACACAAGAAAACGCTAAGCTCATTCGTCAATATGGTGCGCGCATCATCGAACCGTCCGAAGGGCTTCTCGCTTGTGGGGAATTCGGCGCTGGCAAAATGGCCGAGCCGGAAAAAATCGAAAGTGCGCTGCTTGAAGCGTTTCGCGTCTTAAAAAACATATCGGTTTTGTTCACTTTTGGCGGCACACGCGAAGTGATTGATGGCGTGCGTGCGATAACCAACACAAGCACCGGGCAAACTGGCGCGGAACTCGCCGACTTGTTTCACGCCAGCGGCTTTGACGTCACTTCGATTGCCGGAACAAGTTCAGTGATGCCGCGCGAAGCTCACGTCACCGCACGCTTCGAGACGCACGCCGATTTGAACGATCACCTTCGCGAGGCCTTGCGGGCACGACCGATTCAAGCCGTCGTGCACGTTGCCGCCGTCAGCGATTTTTCAGTTGAGACGATCGGCGTGGGCGAAAATACTTTTTCGCCTTCGGCCGAAGTGAAATTGTCATCGGATAACCGCATGGTCTTGCAACTCAAACGCAATCCCAAAATTGTGAATCTGCTTAAAGAATACGCGCGAGATTTGAAACTCAAGGTCATCGCCTTCAAGCTCACAAAATCGGCCGACCTCCGCAAACGCGAAGAGGCTTCGCTTAAGCTTCTCAACTCCCCCGGGGTCGACTACGTCGTTCACAACGATTTAAGTGACGCCGAACAAGAAGGCCATCGACGTCAGTTTACGATATACTCGAAAGGCCAACCCGCTCTCGCCGTGAAGGGCACCGCCGATTTAGCAAAACTTCTCATGGCGCTCATCGAAGGCGAATCTCCACGCCGGCAACCGGAGGTACACGCATGATTTTGTGTCTCGACATCGGCAATAGCCAAATTTACGGCGGAGTTTTTGAAAAAGACGAAATCCTTTTTCAATTCCGGCGCTCGTCGAAATCGGCAAGCAGCTCCGACGAAATCGGCGTGTTCTTGCGCTCCGTTTTACGTGAAAACGACATTGATCCCGATCAAATCGCTCGAGTCGCCGTCTGTACGGTGGTGCCCGAAATTTCGCACTCCCTGCGAAACGCGTGCAGAAAATATTTTAACGGCCAAGAACCCTTTATATTACAGGCCGGCGTCAAAACAGGTCTTAACATTCGCTACCGCAACCCGCTCGAGCTCGGATCTGACCGCATCGCCAACGCGATTGCCGCCGCTCACATGTACCCGAATGAAAACCTGATTATCATCGACATGGGGACCGCCACCACATTTTGCGCGATCAACAACAAACGTGAATTTCTCGGCGGCGCGATCATGCCGGGCATTCGCATCTCGATGACGGCCCTTGTGTCGAA
>DAIDJH010000124.1 GCA_027451425.1 Bdellovibrionales bacterium
CCGGTGCACCACAAGTCGAACTTTCGGTCGGCGTTTTTTCACTTTGAGCGCCATCGACATGCCGCCAGAACTTTGCGCGTCTAAAATCTGAATATCATGCTCGTCGCAATATCGAATAAGGGCGCGAATATTGCGCGGATCAAATGCCCGACGAGAAGGCAGCGCCAAGACGTCGACCGGCCCCTGCGGCCCGCGCAATTCAGAAAATCGCGCATACCCGCGACTTTGTCGTGGGTATGCCACAAATGACTCGACACCAAACGGTCGCAAGCCCGCCATCAACAGGCGGACTTGATTTTCACCACCGCGCCAATTGATTTCATTGCCGATATGGAGAACGCGAATCATCGCGCACCGGTCTCCACTTGAACGTGCTGAAAAATTTCGATTACTTTCTTTTTGATGTCATCATAAGAAAATGGCTTCACGATATAACCCGACACTCCTTGCATGACGGCGCGAACCACAGTCGGTTTCGCACTTTCAGTGGTGATAATCACCACCGGCGTATTCTGAATTGGCGGGGTCTGCCGGATCGTTTCAAGCGTTTTGAGGCCGTCTATTTCGGGCATATTGAGATCCAAAAAAACAATCGCGTAGGGCTTTGAATCTTCGACGGCTCGGTTCAATTTTTCAATCGCCACTCGCCCGTCCGCAGCTTCATCAACTAAAGAAAATCCAATTTTATTCAACACGGCCCGAACGCCATCTCGAATCGTCAGGCTGTCATCGACCACTAAAATCCGCGTATCTCCGCTGAACATCTTGAGCTCCCACTGACGCGACCGCAGGAGATACTATACGCAATTTAGAAATTTATGTCAGTCGTGAGATTGAAAATCATCCGGTTAAATGAAACCTGCGCCGGCTCAAACGCAACATATGGATCAAAGTACAGGTCGCGCGTGGGCGCAAAACCAACTCCCAGATATTGGTAGTCGGCGGCCGGAGTAAATTGAAAGAAACCCGGGTTCACTTCGTAGTGCATTTGATTGATTACCGTAAATGACGTCCAAAGTTTCACGCTATCAGATGGGCGGTAATCAAGAGTTGGGAATGCCTGAAAACCTATATCATTTTGTTCGCTTGCCACTTTGCTCGAGACCTTTTGATTGCCGAAAATATCGTACCAGGTGTTCACCCACGCGCCCACATCATATCGCGAATGACCAAGTTGCTTCACGATGGTTAGGTAACTCGCAAATTGACCGATTTGGTTGATGCTTGTTTGGTAAGGCACGGTCGATTGAATATATTCGGTGTCGCTGCCAAATTGAAGTCCGTCAAATAGCTTGCTCGTGTAATTGTAATCAACCATAGGGTTGTTAAATGTCACCGGCTGCTGCGCCTCATTCGTATGAAGCGGATCCGATTTGTACACGCCGATTGCCATGAACAAACTATTGTTTTTATCGAATCGATAGCGAAGCCCGACGTTACCATCCAGATCTGTTGGCTGCGGGTTTCGCTGACCGCCTATGAGTGGACGGCTACCGCTCGTCAAATCGTTAATGGCTGGACCATAGTAGTGAAAAAAGTAACTGGAGCTCCATTTCGATTTAGCGCCAGAACCCGCCCTCATCTGAATATCCGTCACGTCTTTGTCCAGATCCTGCGCCATTTCTTTATCCACTTTTTGGTGGATTTTCTCTTTTTCAGACTTGTCCAATTTAAGACTCGACGTTGGCGAAGCACTATCGTCCTGCGAGTCGTCAGCCCGCGCCGACGAAACCGCCAAAGAGCCGCCCAGTAGGACACACACCACCGCTAAAAAATAGAATCTTTTATTTTTTGTCATAATGGGCCGAATCTAATGAGCGCCGCGTAATTTTGCAAGCGCCAAACAACGGCGTATCACTAGCGCCACGAATTTCTCATGCAATTCAAATAAATACACATTTAGGCTTGTTAATTTTACGCTCCACATATCCGATAACAAACACGATGGCGAAAAGCCCTGAAGATTATTTTGCCGAGCTTGCAAAGGTTAAACCTTCCCCGACGGGGATAAAGCCTCTTGTACAACCGTCTAGAAAAAAGGGGGGCTTCCCGACAGGACTACTTCTACTTTTAATCGGGGGGACCATACTGTACGGGTTTGTTCACTATTTTTCATACCAAGACCCTCAGGACGCCGTTAAGGCCATCGCAAATGCACTCCCGCCAAAATTTAGACAAGCGGTTACGCGCGAACTTGTGGCTCATCATTTGCTGCAAATAAATTCATTTGGAATAACAACTGCTGCAAGTGAAGGAACGACTGGCACACCGTCAGCAGCACACGCGACTGGCACCACCTCAGCGCCCCGTGCGCCCGCCAGTCAAAGTGCCGCTGACTTCGACTATGTCAACATTGACGGAAGGTGGTACAAGAAATCACCCAACAACATTTATATGATCAATGGCCATCCCGTATTTTACGTCGACCACCACCACGTCGCTCCACCGGCCAACAAAGTCAAAAAGTGAATTGCCTCAAAGACAAATTTATCTGTTGTTTTGAGAAACGTCTCAATTTGTGGTCCCCGCCCCTGCCGCGGATCCTTCACGGAGTAAGTCTAAGTCAAAAGAAGTTGCCAAAACTTTAGGCTGCAGCATTTTGGGCTATCGCGTACTACAGGCCACAGGAGCGCATACTGCGAAAATTGGTGCCCACGAAAGGATTTGAACCTTCACGTCCTTGCGGACATACGACCCTGAATCGTACGTGTCTGCCAGTTCCACCACGTGGGCATACGGTTGAAACCTAAACGACTTCCGAAATTGTCGCAAGCTCGGATTTATCATCCGAAATCCCGACCCAATTCGACCGCTCACTCAGTTTGCTGTGCCATAAATTAAAGCCCACGCTTGGCACTCGCCATGCAATGGCTCAAAAGCAGAAGTTGTTTCATCAATGACAACTACAAAACCCTACCCATACCCTTCACTACGGGCCCCGTGTCGAACGGGGCCCGTATCTTCTGAAGATCACTAGTTTCGATATCCTGAAATTTGACTCGCCGAATTGTTTATGCAAACCTGGATTCATGAGTCGCCTCCCATCTATTTTTTTGTTGTGTCTTCTAGCCGGCCTTGCATTGGTGATCACGGGTTGCGGCAGCGCTGTTCCCGGCATGGGTACCGACAGCAACCTCAATAGCGGCCCCGTTCAACAAATAACTTTAGTCGGAAAGACATATACCTTGGTAGGAGTTAAAACTAGCGCATTTGGTCCGACCACTTACGTCCCCCCGAGCAGCATGACTATCAATCTCACCAGTAGCACCGAAATTTCTGGCTCGTTCAACTGTTATACCGGCGATAGCTCAAACGGTGCCACGGCGCAATTTTCAGCGACCGCGAACTGGTTGCAGGGTGCAGTCTCGATCAGTAACGTGCAGGTGAACCAATCCAACTGCCAACCCTTTGATAATTTTAACTTGCAGCAAACTTTTACGTATACGCTTAGTGGCAATCAATTGACGCTTACCAATTTTGCCCGCAATCAAACGGCTGTCTTTCAACAACAGTAAGGCTCAGTTTATGAGTCGCTTGAAATATCCCTTGATCTTACTCCTCGTAGCCGCCACAACCGCTGTGGTCTATTGCGGGCAACAACCACCGCAACCCATCGCCGCCACGCCATTTCAACTTTCGCAAGTCGGCCAGACCTATAATCTAACCCTGGTGCAAGGCGCTAGCCAATGGCCGCTCGGCAAAGTCCCTCTCGGCGGGATGAGCCTCACGATTCAATCCGCCACACAGATCTCCGGCAGTTTTTTCTGTTTTATCAATGGCGTGCAAAATGGGTCCGCACAATACACGGCAAATGTGACCTGGAATTCAAATCAAACAATTTCTATTAGTGGCTTCACAGCAAGCCCCGCGACATGTCAGCTCAATTATTATTTCAACCTCAGCCCCACAATGTATTACGCATTTATGGGACAAGAGCTGGAATTGACCGACCTACAACATCAGATGATCGCACAATTTCTGCTTCAATAAACGTCCAAATGTTGAACAGTGCCAAAAATTACCGATATAGTTATCGGACAACGTCGCGATTTTCGTGCTGTTTAACGGTTGTATATTTTACGCAATCCATTGCTCAACCAAAAGTTGTAAAATTCTAAGACCTAAACCGGGCATTACGCCCCAACAATGAGGTGGCGGAGGTTTTACAATTGCACGATCTGTTACGTTGCTGGGTAAGATTTTTCTGCCGTATCGGCAGCCACTTGGCGCTGATTTTAATTTCGAGCCAAATAGCTTTTGGCGACGCTGTTATCAACACGGCGAGAGTCCACCCGGCCACTGATGAACAATTGCGGCTCACCGATCAACAATGGAAAGCGCTAAGCGCTGCGGCCACTCACGCGATTTTTCGCAATATCGACGAGGCCGAGCGATCTTTGAGCTTCGCACCCGGCGCCATACCCGCCTCAACAGGCTCCGCTTATGACTATGTCCGGGGAGAGGATCAACAATACAATTTATTTACATGGGTTCGAGATTCCGCACTTGTGGCTATGGCGATCGTCGACGTCTATCGAACCACCGCGAATCTAGAACTGAAAGCAAAAGCCGCCGAATTTTTGATGAAGTACGCCCGCTTCGGCATAAAACTGCAACACAAAAAATCGACTTACGGGTATGGCGACGGCAAATATCACAAAAACGGTGACCCAATAACCGAAGAATGGGGAGGGCCGCAAAATGACGGTCCCGCTCTACGGGCCGTGGCGTTATCTGAGTTTGCGCTAGCCCTGAGATCCGAAGGTCATTTGCAGACGGCGCGAATCCTTTTTCAAACTGTAATTTCTCGCGACCTCGACTATGTTGCAACAAATTACAATGCCAAAGGCGTCGACTGGTGGGAAGAGCACTGGAAAAATAAAAAGGGATTTCATTTTTCCACACTTATCGCACAGCAAGACGCACTGAATTTAGGGCAAAAATTAGCTCGGCGACTTGATCTCACTCCTTCAGCAAAATGGCCCGACGTGGAACAAAGAATCGAAGAGTGGCTGCCAAAATTTTGGAATTCCGACCTCGGAATATTTGTCGCGACACTCGATAGTGACAATCGCCCCATTGATAATGGTCGAAGCGAAAACGATTCGCTAAATTACATTGCCTTGTTGGGCCCCCGCCTTGGTGCACGAGACAGCCAAATTACCGCATCCAACCCTCAAATGATGGCAACGGTCGGCCGCTTTGTTCAACAATTCGATCACTTTCCGATTAATCAACAAAGCCGCGGCCATTACGTTGGCCGCTACTTCGGCGATACGTATTTTGGCGGCAACATTTGGGCGATTACTACCATGGCACGGTACGGGTTTGACTATCTGGTTGCGATTGACGCTAGCAATAAGGGCCAACTTCATCTGGATAACCATGACCTGACATTCCTTCAGCCGATTGCCGGCAATAACGCCAAATTTTTACGCCCAGGCACCACCCTCAATCGACAGTCCAAAGAATTTAAACAAATAACGGCGGCTCTCATTGATCATGGCGACAGGGGCCTGGTCGACATGTTGACTCTGGCCGTTGGCAAACTCAAATTCGACCCCGTCACTCACAAATTGCTCAATCCGCTCTATATTTCGGAACAGTACTCGAAAGAACATGGCGGAGCTGAAGCGCTACCGAATCTGACGTGGAATTATTCTGTGCTGTACCACGCGATACTGGCGCGGCAAAAAGCCGTGGCCGCCCTCCGCTCTTTGGAAGCGGAGCTGTCACCGATGAGTTGCGCTCATATTCTTCTGGGCGTTCGGTGACCGCTTTCTGTGCGACATAAATTTCAAATAAGCGATAATGCTCTCGATGTCGTGATCGCTCAAAACATCCGGCGGGAACGCCGACATCTTTGATTCCGGCCAGCGCCTCAAATCTTGCGGGCTACGGATCAAGCGACGGATCATCCCTGTTCGCAAATATTCAGTCGGGCTCATAGGAATATTCAGATCTGGCCCTAAATGCGAGTCACCTTCACCATTCATCGTGTGACATGTAAAACAATTTTTGAGGAACAGATGAAAACCCGCGAC
>DAIDJH010000125.1 GCA_027451425.1 Bdellovibrionales bacterium
CGCTCATCCCGAGTGCCGTCAAAGACAATGTTCATTTTGTGTTTTCGCGTTATGGGGACGAGCGGGGTCATTTTCAAGAGGCCGCCGACGAAGCTGAAAAGGTGCGCGAAAATAGCCCGCATTATGCCGATGCACAGTACTACCGCGCCATTGGTCTTTACGGAGCGAAACATGTCAAACAGGCCGAAAAAGTTCTAACGGATTTGCGCGGGTGGATGCGCCGGACAGGTCATGACAGCGACAATTTAGATGCGCTTGTCGCGATGAATTTGGGGCGCATGTATTTCATGCAAGGTCAGTATCAGGCGGCTGAAGACGAATTCAAAAAAGTGCCAAAAGATCATCCTCTCTGGATTGAAGCGCTCATCGAACAAGGCTGGGCGCAGCTCAATGTCGGCGATTCTCCCGGAGCGATCGGGAACATGTACTCGTTGCACTCTCCGTATTTCAAAATGGTGTACATGCCTGAGTCGTGGGTCGTGCGCACTATCGGTTACATCAACATTTGCCAATATGGTGATGCGTATCGAGCACTGCAACTGATGGAGCGAAGATATAGAGGTTGGCAAAATCAAATTCAAAGTTATCTGACGGGTCGGCAAGATCCGATGGCGTACTACAATACCGTGAAAAATTACGTGCGTGTGGGCGTGAGTAGCCGTGATGTCGATGGTCTGCCCTACCAAGTCATTCGTGAAATTGCCCGCCAGCGAGGCTTTACAAATGATCAAGATGCCGTAAACAATCTCGAGGATGAAGCCAGTCAGTACGGTTACGTTTATGGCATTTTAAAGAAAGATCAGGCGGGTCTTACTTTCAGAACGAATCGCACGAAGGGTCGAGTGACAAAGCTGGCACATGAAATCGCCAATATTAAAAAGCATCCGGAAAACATGCAGTACCTCAACGAATGGCTCGCTGAAAAAAGAAGCGAGCAAGGTCTTTTGGATTTTCAAAAGTTCGAAGGCCAGTTGTACGAAAAAGCGCGCGTGGGTTATTTGAAAATGAAAGCCGTGGCTGTGGCACGAATCGAACAGAAAAAGCGAGGCTTACTCCGCGATGCGGGTGAGCAATTGATGGCCGAGTTACAAGGGCTCAGCCATCAACTTTCGAAAATTTTTGCCGGCGACGAATTTTTGCGCTACGAAATCTACGCGGGGAGCGGCGAAAACATTCGCTATCAAGTGAGTGGTGGCGCCACGTCTCCCACCGCACGAATCCCGGCGAGCGTAAAACCGCAAAAGATTATGCACTGGGATTTTGACGGTGAATATTGGCAAGACGAAATTGGTTCTTATCGGTCGACGCTTCGTAACAACTGCCCGAAAAATCCGCGCACAGCGAAAGGGGTCTAATCATGAAAGCAATAATGAAATCCACTACGGTGATAATTCTCTCAGCGGTCACGGGCGGTATCCTCTTGGCGCGAAGTGCGGCCGCGAAAACCGACACCAAGCAAGCACTTGGTCAATTGAAGACCAATGCGGAGAATAGCCAATTCAATCGCAAACAGTATCAGGACAACCTCGATATTGTGAATAAGAACGTCACGCAGGCCGACAAAGCGGTCAAGGCACTTGAAAAAATGAAGCGGCAGCTTGTCTACAATACGAAGAACGTCGATAAAAACAAGAAGGCTTTGGCCGCAATGGAACATCAAATCCAACTCCTCAAGGCCAAAGAACAAGCAAAGATGGCCAAAGAAGATAAGCAAATTGATGAAGTTCAAAAATATCTCGCCAAACTTCAGGCCAATCGCCAGCAGAGACAAGCAAATTTAGATGCGTACGATAAAATGGTACAGCAGGCGCAAAACGAAGAGAAAGAGTGGGACACGCAAGTGCACCAAATGTCGCAGCTCCAAGCCGAACTTTCAGCTAAAGAAAATCAAGCCCAGGACGAAAAGACGAAATGGATCGCCAAGCGCAAGGATTACGAAGTTCAGGCGGCGAAATGGACGGCGAAGGCTAAAACTTCGCTTGCTACGTACGATAAATATAAAAAACTTAGCGACGAATGAGGGCGGCCGGCGGTAATGCGTGAATCACGCTCTTGAGGTCGTTCATCGTTCGATGGGCGAAGCCGGTGTTCACGGCCAGACAGCGCACGGATGGGAATTGAAGTTGGTCCATCCCGGCATGTACGTTATCAAAATAATTGTCACAGTTTTCCTTCAAAACATTCAAGTTGCCGACGCTTGGGTCGCGTTTGTAGTCGCTTATACTGTCGATACAAGATTGTTTGGTAATATCAATTTCTGTCGATAATTCGTCGGCGGGGTCGATGAGCGGCAATTTGCCCCTATCATTACCGTACTGTTGAACTTTACTTGCGACATAAGTTTGAACTTGCGTGACATCAGTTGCAAAAAGATTCGTCGACGTAATGCCGTCGATAATGTTCATGGCGGAGGGGTTCCCGGTCGATGATGGAGATGACGATGCGGGTTGTAATGGCATCGCCGCCGCGGGTTGATCGCTCACGCGCACGGGTGCTCCACTGGCATCGGGGCTGATGTGCTCCCAGCCGACATAGGCGGCGATTCCGCCCGCCACGCCCGTAAACCAAATTGTGACTTTGCCCCACGAGGTTGTAACAAACGGAAAAGTTTCTACGACCCACGCGCGCATGCTCGCGATGCGAGCGACGGCCGGTAGCGATTTCATGTATTCGCTCGCGCGTATGGCAATCGGCAAGGTTTTAAAATATCGAGTTAAAACCATCGGGCCGACCCACGGAATGATAACACCCGCGGCGGTTCCTTTTACGTAAGCCAGTTGATTGTCATAGGACAGGGTTCGTTTGAAGTTCCAGCGCTCAAATTTCGCTTTAATACTATTGCCGGGATAGCATTCTTGGAGAATTTGACCTAATCTAGGGTAGTTTAAAATATCATAAACCTTTAGAGACAATCCGTCGTGTTCGATTCGTTCAGAGAGGTCCGGTATGATCGAAAGGTTGACGCCTTTCCAGGCGTATTTTCCGTACTGCTTTAAATAATTCGCCTCTCCCGTGAACCACGATTCATGACAAAGCCCCAAAACCTCTTGTCGCATCGTTTGAAATTCACGTTGGCTGGCGCTTAGGCTTTGCTCGGTTAAATAAGTTTGATAATCGTCGCACGAAACCGTGCGCGGATGCTGAACCTCAGCTCGCGCGAACGGGTTCATAACCGAGAACGATAGGACCAAAATCGTGACGAGTTGGGTAGAGAATCGAGTGCTCATTGAGCTTACGGTTATACCATGAGTGCAATTTAGTAATCGCCACAAAATTCAAAGAGTGAAAAGATTTTAGAACGTTGCCGAAAAGAGGCACTCGGGTTGTCAAATTGGGCAAACAAAAACGCCTCTAAACTTATCGATTAGAGGCGCCTGTTTTTGCAAAAATACAGTTGTCGATTTGCTAGATCAGTACGTCAGCAAATTCTGAACGTTAACAATGCCTCCCGAAACTGTTTTGCCTTCCAGTGCCGGAGCGGGTGTTACGCTTTTGATTAGCGCCGCTTTAACTTGCTGCCAAGTGGCGTTCGGGTGAGTGGAAATATACAAGGCGGCCGCGCCGGCTACGTGAGGTGTGGCCATTGATGTTCCATCCCAAGCTGCAGACAGTCCACCGCCGAAATCGAAAACCATGTCGGAGTATTTGCTGCCCACGACCGTTGAAAAAATCTTCACTCCGGGCGCGCCGAGAGTAACTGTTTTTTGGCCCCAGTTTGAAAAGCTCGCGAGGTTGCCGTTTGAATCGGTGGCCGCAACGCTCACGATAATGTCATAGGGATAAGACGCCGGCACCGACGGAGTCGACGAGGTATCGTTGTCGTAACCATTTCCGCTCGAATCGCCGTTGCCCGCCGCTGCGACAAACAAAACTCCTTTATCCTGTGCCGCTTGAATAGCGTCGTGAAGTGCTTTGTTGCCGGTCGGATCACTCGGGTCATCACCGTTTGATCCCCATGAATTCGACATCACCTGCGCGCCATTTTTCAGGGCGTAGGTGATGGCTTTCACAGCGTCAGCGGTTGTGCCTTGGCCTTTTTGGCTGATAAAACGTAGCGCCATAATTTTAGCTGTTGGGTCGGCGCCTGAAATTCCTTTGCCGTTGTCGCCGCGAGCGCCCACGTTACCAGAGCAGTGTGTGCCGTGACCGGGGTTACCTTCGCCCGTCAGTAATTGTTCGGGGGGGGTCGTAATGTCATACGGCTGATTGTCGTTGTCGACAAAGTCCCAGCCGATGACGTCATCAACGTAACCATTGGCATCGTCGTCAACTTGGTTAGTCGATTTATCGCGACCTTGAGCGTCTGTGCCCATCTCGCCGGGGTTTCTCCACAAGTTATCCACAAGATCTTCGTGTGTGTAATCGATACCCGTGTCGATTACCGCAACCACCACGGGTTGAGTGTTGTTGATGATCTGATCTTTAACTCCAATCGAGAGCATGCCCCATTGTTTGCTAAACAGAGGGTCAGACTCTCCGATGACAGGAGTCGTCGGTGCGGGAATTGGCGGTTTTGTCACCGGAGTGCTACCACCACCGTTATTGTTGCCGCCGCCGCCATTCGGGTTACACAAGCCGGGAAGCGGGAATGGGCAATTGTTATCGTCGGCATGTTGTGAGCTTGCGCGCCATTGCGCGAGTTTACGTTGCACTTCTGCGCGGAGTTTCAAGAGGCTTGGACTCTCCATAATGTGTAATTTGTAGTTTGGCTGAATATACAGTACGCCAGGAGCTTGGCTTAAAGCCTCGATGCTAAAGGTTTTGGCCGCTTGTCGCGGAACTTGAATATGATACCAACCGTTAACGCCCAAAGACTCAATTTTTGACGTCGCCGGCATCGACATTGGCGAAAAACTTTCGAGTGCCGATCGGTGTGGTGCCAACTCGACGAGGTAGTCGCCGGGTTCCGCTATTGTAGATTGTTCCGTAGTGTTGGCCGTTGCCGCCATAACTCGGGGAGCAGCCGTGAGACTCACCCCCATTAGCAGGCCTAGACCCGCTAAGAAACTCGTGCGTAATTTGAGATTTGCTCTCATTGATTTGCCCCCTCTTTATTCTGGCGCTGAACGTTTGGTTCAGCGGCCGCTCGTTTGCGCGAACCCCAGACCCGCGCTTGCTTTGAGCCAAAATCTTACGAATGATTCAGAAAAATTGACAAAATGGTGTTCACATTTTTTAAAAAACTGGACTAATGTAGCGGAGCCCAGACAATCGTTGATGCGCGAGGCTTTTATCCACAAAAATAATATCTTATGGCGCGAAGCAACGAAGCTATCCTCGAAGTTTGATGAAAACTAAATAATAAAAGGGACTTAAGCGCAAGGCTGCGTAAACTACACCGTGCCTAAGCGCAGAGGAGTTTTATCATGGCAACACGGAATGCTGCTCGTCTGGACGTCGGTACGGACGTGGCGGAGATGCCGCAAGAAATTGGTTACACAACGACGTTAGAAAAAATTGCGGCCTGGGGGCAAAAGAACTCACTGTGGCCGATGCCCTACGGTACAGCTTGCTGTGGGATTGAGCTGATGTCGGTCATGGGACCAAAGTATGACTTGGCCCGTTTCGGCGCCGAAGTTGTACGATTCTCGCCACGGCAGTCCGACCTTTTGATTGTCGCCGGTACGATCACCGAAAAAATGGCCCCTGTGATTTTGCGGGTGTACCAACAAATGCTTGAACCTAAATTTGTTTTATCGATGGGGGCATGCGCGAGTAGCGGTGGATTTTATCGTTCCTACCATGTTCTTCAAGGGGTCGATAAAGTGATTCCTGTCGATGTATATGTGCCGGGATGTCCTCCCACGCCCGAAGCGGTTCTTGACGGCATTATGACTATCCAAAGGATGATCGAATGCGGTACGCCACGGCCATGGAAAGAAAATTGGAAGCCGGGAGTATGGCGATGACGATGATCGAAGCATTGCGTTCGGATATTTCAACGCGTTTCCCAACCGGTGATTTTCAATACGAGAGTTCAGTTGGCGATAATGTTTTGTCGATACCAAAAGAATCCGTTCTGCCGGTTTTGCGGC
>DAIDJH010000126.1 GCA_027451425.1 Bdellovibrionales bacterium
CTTCCCAAAAGATTCTAAGATGGATCAGGCCCTTTTCTTTTTGGGTTACAACTATTTTGAGCTGGGTGACACGAAAAAAGGCGAATACTACTACTTGCAGTTAACCAATAAATATCCGAATTCCATGTATGTCGCTGAGTCTGATTTTGCGCTCGGCGAGTATTATTTTGATAATAATCATTTTAAGAAAGCACTTACATATTATGGGCGGGTGGCGTCGAATCCGCACAATCGGCTTTATTCGTTTTCGATGTATAAAATGGCTTGGTGTTACTACAAGCTAAATGATCCGCGAAAAGGTTTGAACTATCTCCAGCAGGTCATATTGGATGGGCGTAGGGCCAAGGGGCGACACGATCACTCCATTGGCGGCATCGGACGTATCCGTCTTGCCACTGAAGCTGTTAAAGATCTTATCGTCTTTTTTGCTGAAGCTGGCGATGTGCGAATGGCACGGTCGTATTTTACATCCGTCATCGGACCGCATAGCGCCAACGATAATCTCCGAAAGCTTGCTTATTTCTACATTGATATCGGCAACCGCGGGAGTGCGCGCTACGTCTTTCGTGATTTGATCGCTCACGACCCCGACGCCGTGAAGTCATTTGACTACCAATACGCCATTGTCAAATCGTATAGCCAGTCAGGGAACCCGCAAATTTTTAAACAAGAATTGAATACCTGGATTCAAGAGTTTGGTCCCGGCAGTCCATGGCAGCAAGCCAATCGCAATAACCGCCCGGTCGTCGCGAAAGCCAATCAATTGATGGAATCACTTTTGCGTAATCGTGTGCTTCTCAATCATGAGGTGGCGCAAAAAACGCAAGTGAAAGCTGCGTACTTGCGGGCGCAAGCGGGGTACGAGCTTTATTTCCGCACTTTTCAGCAGAGCCCGAAAATGGACGAAATGCACTTCTTCTATGCCGAACTGCTTTACGATCGGCATGAGTACAATCGAGCCGCGCTTCACTACACATGGGTTGTCAACAATGCGCCGAAGTCGTCCTACTATAGTAAGGCACTTCTCAACGCGCTTTTGTCTTACGAAAAGCGTGTGCCCTCCGACGCCAAGATCAGAAAGCTTGTGGGCAATTCAAATAAATATATTCCATTCCCTCCGTCCGTTGTCGCGTTTGAGGGAGCTGCCAAACGGTATCTTGCGAGCAACCCAAAGGGGAGTGACGTCGTAGCCGTCAAATACCGCCTTGGGGCTTTGTACTATCTCTTCAACCACTTTGACGATGCGATCACGTACTTGAACGATATCATCGAGCACTACCCAACGACACCGTATGCGAAGTATGCCGCCAATCATTTGCTCGACATCTACAATTTGAAAAACGATTACGCCGGGTTAGAAAAAACTGCCGATAAAATTTTAAAAATTCCAGCTCTGGCGCATTCAAGTGTCGGGACGCAGATTCACGAAATCAAACTCAAAACAGAATTCAAGTTGGCAAAAGATCTCGAAAAGAAAAAGGATTATAATGGAGCTGCGCGCGCCTACGAGGGATTTGCTAATCGTAATTTGGGCAATAACTTGGCTGCCCCGGCCTTATTTAATGCCGCCGTGAACTACGAACGCGCCAATCAACTTTTGCAGGCGATGGGCATTTATGCAACGTTAGCCACTGGTCGTGCGGTTGGTCGTGCGAAGGTACCAATGGATATTCGAAAAAAATCGAGCGAGTTCTTGCCCGTGCTGTATGAAAAAACAGGGCAATATCCTCAAGCGGCGCGAGCCTATGAAGCTTATGCGGCGGCCAACCCCAAACTGCCGCTTGCGCTCGAGTACCGTTACAACGCGGCATTGATCTTCGACGGGTTGAACGACTATTCGCCGGCTCTTCGAAATTACCAAATTTATTTTAATAAAAAGCGCGGGCAGGATCGGAGCGAGGTGTTGTTCCTGATGGCGAAGTTGTACGAGCGATTGGGTGAGACAAGTAAAGCCATCGCGGAGTTCAATCAATACCTGCAGTACGGCCCGAGTAATCGGGCGGGAGTCGTCGAGGCGACATACAGCGTTGCCAAACTTGAAGAAAAATTGAGGAATGTTAAGTCGGAACAAAAGTGGTTGCGTAAGACCGTTGCTATCCAGCGGCGGCTCACGCGCCCCAGTCAGCCGGTCGGAGTTTCATTCGCCGCACGGGCCAAATATAAACTGGTTTACCCAACATATCAGGAGCTTGTCGCTATCCATATTCCGAAGAATCCGGCGCGACAAAAGACGGCGCTGACGAAAAAGCTTGCGGTCTTGGGTCAGCTCCGCAAGCAACTGAAAGTGGTGATCAACTACAACGATGGGCCGGAAATTGTATCGGCACTGACGTTACTTGGGCAGGCGCTGCAGAATATGTACAATTCGATTGTAAATGCACCGCTGCCAAAAGGTTTAAAGCCGGACGAGATCAAACAGTATAGGGCGTTACTGCAACAAAAAGCGCAACCGTTCAAAACCGAAGCGCTGCAAACGTATCAGACGGCTATTTCAAAAGGGAGTGAGCTCCAGGCGTACACTCCCACGCTAACGGTCGCATTGAAAAATCTGAGTACTATGAAGGGCGAATCACACCTTGATTTAGGGACTCGCGTTATGCCCACAAAACTGCCAGATACGATGGGGCTTTGATATGACGGTAAAGCGATTGTGCCGAACTTTATTAATTGGAATGGTCGGACTGGCGCTTCTCAGTTGCGCGAGAACTCCGACGAGGAACTCTAGTGGTAAGTCTAGTGATTTGGCGCAAGCCTTCGGCTCAGATTCGAGCTCGGGCGCGAGGCCTTCGTCAACAACCGAGAGGCAGGGCCAGCCCAGTTCAGACGATTTTGCCGCGTCTCAGGGCGTGGCGAAGACTGATCTATTAGCTGTCTCCACCGCACTTAAAGATCGATCGGAACCAAGGCTTATCAAGGCGGCTTCGAACGTGCTTAGCCGTGATCCGGGCCAAGTCGAAACACTCAACGCACTCGCCGTTTACTATTATCGAAGTAAGAAATACGGAATGGCAAAAATTTTACTCAAGCGCGCTCTCAAGGATCATCCGAACGAACCGGCGCTCTATAACAATCTTGGTGTTGTGTATCTTGAGCAGGGGCATACGCAACGAGCCTTGAATTCGTTCAAGAAAAGCTTGGAGGTCAAACCTGGCTATCGTATTGGAGCGACCAATCTTAGCTCAATTTATTTAGATTACCGCGACTATAGTCGAGGTCTGGCGCCTCTTGAACAAAGCTACAAAGACGCTCGTTCGCAGCTTGAACGTGGTGACCCTTCAGCCGTGGCGATTGCCAATAACTATGCCGTAGCTCTTATGGGAGTTGGCGAAGGCGGCAAGGCCAAGGATGTTTTTGACGAAATCGTGCACTCGAATCAGCAAAATCCAATACCGGTTTTGAACGACGCGATCCTCTTGGTCGAGGTCCTGAAAAAGAAAAATGATGCGATTCGGGTAATAAGTAAATTAAAATTTATGACAGAGGACTCAAGCATCTTGAGGCGGGTATCGGCTCTTGAGCAAGAATTGGGGTCACAACAGTGAATCGGCAACGCTACGCGCTCTCGCTCATTTTTGTTTTATCTTTTTTGGCTTCGCCAGTGGCGTGGTGTCAACAGGCGAAAACTAAATCTGGTGAGCGGACACAATCGATCAATTTCGAGGATGAACTCATCCAAGGCGATGTGAAAAAGCCGGATCTGCTATATTTACTGCAAAAGCGCGACTTCAATTTCAAGCGGCTCATCAAATTACGCGATAATTTTTTGCCGGAGATGAATCAAACAGCTGAGGACGTCGGTCGAGGCAACACGGGGACAAACGGCTCGAGGAAATGAAAACACCGATTATCTTACGAATTTATCGTAACGGAAAGCTTGAGACGACTCGTCAATTTGACGTTGAGCAAGTCGTAATCGGAGCAAATCCAGACGCGCAGATATCTCTGCCGGCGGAGGGAGTTTCTCCTCTGCATGCCGTAATCGAAGAGCGTGACACCGGCTATTACGTTGTTGATCTGGGGTCGACGGGCGGGACCTTTCTTGGTGACAAAAAAGTTTTCGATGAAGCTCTGAAGTCGGGCGATGCGCTAAAGGTCGGTCCTTATAAGATCGAGTTTTTCATCGGAGTGCCCAAGCCCGCACATGCTCCGCCGCCAGCCGCCCCGGCAAAAGTCACGCCGCCGCCGCCGCTGCCCGATGCGCCACCCGATGACAAGGCCACTCCCTCTGTTCGACGTGATATTGCCGCAAAGGGAGACGCACTGGCGAGGCGCTACAAAGCTTCGCGCGGGGCGGTCGTCGAAGTTGTTATCGCGTGGCAGGATATTGTTATCGATACTTACCATTTTCATGAAGCGCAGGTTGTGACGATTGGCTCCGATGAAAACGCGACGATAAATGTACCGCTGCTCGGACTCAATCGCTCGGCTATGGCCCTTGTTGAAATTGCTGGCCAAGCCAAGGTTCACATCACTCACGAAATGACGGGTGATTATTATCGGGATGACGAGCATCTTTCTTTGGCGGACCTAAAAAGAAAAAATCGTGTCGTACAAAAAAAAGGTTCAGAGTCAGAATTTGAGCTCGCACAAGGTGAAATGATCCGCTTGGGTCTTATGGGAGACCTGATTTCGATCTATATTCGTTATGTGCAAGAATCGGCAGTGCCGGTAATTGGGCCGCTGCTTGATCTTTCGACCTCTGAAGCGACAGCTGTTTTGACCTCAGCGGTGATAGCGGCGATTTTTGGACTTTACATGTTGATTTATAATCCTACGGCTCTGCAGGATGAGAAAAATATCGAAGAGCCCGCGCGTGTTGCGGTTATTCAATTCGATCGACCGAAAACAGTGGTGCCCGTTCAGGAGCAAGCCGCGCCCAAGAAAAAAAGAATCATAAAGGTCTCTGAGCATGCAAAGCAAACGACGACTCGTCGGGACTCGGGGCGCGCGGCTGAGTTAAAGCATATTGCGCGTACCAAAAAATCAGCCGTAGCATCTTCGATCGTCAAGCGTGGTGGTACCGTAAAAACCGGCAAAATGGCGGCGGGGCTTAAAACGAAAAAACCGCGCGACATAAAAAATTTGGGGCTGCTGGGTGTATTCGGCAATCAAGGCACGCAGAAGCAGCTTTCGCGCGCGGCTGAAGGCGCCGGCGAACTCGTCGGCGACGCCAACCAAAAAACGGGCTACTCAGGTTCGAATGAAGAGCGGGCTGGCGACCTGGGCGGTCGACTGAAAAATGTCGGCGCAAGCGGAAATGGCGCGGCCACGTATGGCATCGCCGGCGGCATCGGTACAACCGGTAAGGGCACAGGTACTTACGGCGGGGGCTTGGGCGGGCTTGGCAAAAAAGGTCGCGTCGATCTCAACGTCGGCGACTCTGAAGCGGAATTTACCGGTAGCATCGACAAAGACGCCATACGCCGCGTGATTCGGGATAACAGAGCGCAGCTGCAATTTTGTTATGACCAGGCATTGCGGCGCAATTCCGATGTGTACGGCAAAATTGAATTACATTGGGAAATTGTGGACCATGGCCGCGCTGTTAATGTGCGCGTGAAGAGTAATTCGGTTGGAGATAGCAGAATGGGCAGATGTTTGGCGCGTGTCATCGGCGGTTTGACGTTTCCAGAGCCGCCGCCTGACACAGCGGCCGACGTGATCTACCCGTTTGTGTTTGCGATACAGTAAGTAAAAAAAGGGGGAATTTTATGGATCCAACAACTGCTACAGCTGCTGCAAATGCAGCCGTAGACGTCGCGAGCAAGTGCGATGCCTACAGTAATTTTATCACGTCATCGTTTTGCCAGGGTGGCACGGCGATGTACGTCATCGCATTCGTCGGTTTGCTCACCGCCCTGCTCATTATAGAGCGGTTTTTGGCGCTCAACCGGCTGGTGATCGACAAAACGTCTCTTAATGAAAATTTATTTAGCCTAATTTTGCGCGGAGAGCTGCGCCAGGCC
>DAIDJH010000127.1 GCA_027451425.1 Bdellovibrionales bacterium
CCCTATGCAAGTTACGCAATGTACGGCCTTTACAAACCGATGTTTGGCTACCAAAGCCCAGACCACACATCGCTTCTCAATACGCTGCTGTTTGCGAATAACCAAACCTCTGGCGGAGACACATTTGACGAAGACAACTTTCGAAGTGCCACGGCCCTTTATAAAGCGGTAACGATCGGCGCATCTCCCAACGTTCCTTTCTTTAATATCAGCTACATTATGCCCATGGACACCCTCAACACGATTGCCGGCTGGTACCAAGATCAGGGCATTGCCCTCACCACCGGATTGCGATTTGTCACATTGGGTGCATCCATCATGTTCTCATATTGGGACACCAAGGGCCCCCGCGTTCAAAACGGACCGAGCCTTGAAAATAAAATGTACGGCGTCACCGGCGGTATGGACATCCCCGACTTTATCTTTCACGCCAACCATGACTTGATCGCGAACATTGATTTTTCAAATATCGACCGAGAATTTTCACCCGGCGCGTACGACAGCGGCTCCGTTCAAACTTACGATTTTAAATACCGCCTCTGGCGCGAGATTTATGGAGAATTCACTTATGCGACTTCGAATGTCGCGCGCAATTTGAAGGCCGGCAGCGCTTACGAATCCGACTATGGCATTCGCTCGTTTTTAATCCCCGGCGTGGATGTCGAATTTTTGGTTTCGTCCCGCGACGACATAGATTCAATCGACAGCTTACAGACCAAAATGACGATGGCCGAAGCGCAATTGCATTTGTATTTCTAGAACGTATAAGCCAAATCAGTTTCACCTTCGAGCATCAGCACAACGGGGCTCATGCTCGCGTTTGCTCCCAGACGAACAGAAGGCACTAAAGACCAACGACGCGCAAATTGCCACGTGTAGTTCAGCCCTCCGCTCAGAACAAAATATGTGCCCGTTTGCACATCCGTCGTATCGATTGGCGGCCCTGACAATGTGGTCAGACTCACATTCTCACCATGGGAGTACTCGACGCGCATCCCAAACCGCAAATTTTGCCAACCGCTCGGGAGGTAACGAAAACCCGCGAGTGCGCCAATAAAACTTTGCGTGGTTCGATACGCCGTCGAAGCACCCGTGCTTTGTTCAACCGCAGAACCGGAAATATCAACCATCCGTTGGACCAAACCGAAACGAAACGACCATTGATTCGACATTGCATACTCGGCGCCCAGCGCGTAATAAATCGCTGAACCTGAAAACGCCGAAATACTGTAAGAGGCATTCAAATTGGTCGTAACTGTACGCGGAAGCTCGTACACAAATGAATACACAGGCCCCGCCCACGCCGACCATTTGTGAATATTTTTTTGCCCCGGCTCATACCGATGGCTCAACCAGTCTTGATAATCAGTTTCTAATATATAAGCGAATCGCTTCTGTTGATGGCTAACAATAAGGATACGGCGAAAGCCATTTATCACCCGTGAACTAACGACAACTTGCGCCCCGGGCGCGATCTGATCATCAGTTATACTTGACAGAGATGGCCGCGAATAGAGAATCGTATCTTCTGGCGCAACCCACTTTTTATAAGCATGAGCTGTCATGGAAAGGCTCAAAAGGCCAACTGTAACGATAAAATTGCGCATATCGCTTATATTGCAGCTAAGCGGCGGTTCTCACAACCAGCGACTTGCCAACGGACCATTGACACCTAAAAGTCTATGACATAGGGTGCCATAATTATGAGAACCTCCACTACCCGCTCGACTGAAAGGACCTCAGTCAACTTAAAGCAACTCCCTGATCAAGGCGAACAATTTCAGTTTAACCAGGGTAGTGGCGAACTGAACCGGCATCTTGTCGATCTCATTGGCAGCCATGCTTACAATATCGACGTCACGATTCGCCCGCAGGGCAATGTTTACGAGATTACCGGCCGCATTGATACCGAGATGGATCGTATTTGCTCGCATTGTGGCCGCGACACCCATTTGCCGATACATGACGAATTCAGCGAACTCATTGTAGTGATGACCGAACGTCCGCGCGCCGGGCATTCGGGGCACACCGGGTCACTCCTCGAAGGGCCATCGTGCAATTATATAACCGGTCACGAGTTTGACTTAGCTGAATTCGTGCATGAGCACATAGCACTGGCGGAGCCGCCTCACCCCCAGTGCGGGCGTTCAGACTGCGATGAAATATTTAAATTGGCTAATAGAGGAATTAAAATTCCCATTGATTTTAATCCACTTTTAAGAGACAACGGTTCGTCCAAAAAAGAGAGTTGATGTATGCCGACACCTAAGAAAAAAACCACTCGCTCCCGCCGTGATATGCGCCGCTCGCATGATGCGGTAACAGCGCCGACTGTGATGAATTGCTCAAACTGCGGTTCATTAAAGCTACCTCATCATGTTTGCGCGTCTTGTGGCTATTATGACGGCCGCGAAATCGTCGCGTCCGCTCAATAGTCAAATGACGGCCCGATACAATTGCCGTGTTGCGGGCACCGGCTCGTATTTACCCGAGCGCGAACTCACAAATTTCGATCTCGAAAAAATGGTTGAGACGAGCGATCAGTGGATCACCGAACGAACGGGCATTCGCTCCCGCCGTGTGGCGGCCGACAATCAAGTCACAACCGACTTGGCTCTGAACGCCGCCAAAAATGCACTCGAGATGGCACAAATGACGGCTCGCGATCTCGACGCCATAATTTTTGCTACAGTATCTCCGGACCAGCTCATGCCAAACTCGGCGTGCGTGTTACAAAAGAAATTGGGCGCGCGAGATATTATGTCACTCGATATTTCGGCGGCCTGTTCCGGCTTTATTTACGGACTGTCGATCGCCAACGACATGATCGCGGCGGGCTCCTACAAAAATGTGCTCGTGATTGGCGCCGAAATTCTGACCCGTTATATGAATTACAAAGATCGCGATACCTGCATTCTTTTTGGCGATGCGGGCGGAGCGGTTGTCGCCACGCGCGCGGATGATGGCGAGTCGTCGAGAATTTACTCGCACCACTTGCACGCAGATGGCACGATCTCAGATCTATTCGTGTTTAAAATGGGCGGCTCGGCGTATCCCTTTAGTCACGAAAATCTCGACAAGGGTTATCATTATATGAACATGAAAGGCCGTGAAATTTTCAAACACGCGATTCGTACAATGAGCCAAAGCTGCGCCGAGGCTCTCGAGCACAATAAAATGAGCGGAGCCGATGTCGACTGGATTATTCCACATCAGGCAAACATTCGTATCATTGACGGGGTGGCCAAGCATTTCGGCATCCCCACGTCGAAAGTTATCATCGAAATTGAACGGATGGGGAACACCTCCGCCGCCACAATACCCGTCTCGCTCGATCGCGCCGTTCGCGATGGGCGCATTCATCGTGGTCAAAATATTTTACTCACCGCATTTGGTGCCGGCATCACAAGTGGCTCCCTCCTGATGAGGTTTTGAATTATGCGGGATGAGGTTTGACCTTGAACTCTTACGGTGTGATTTTTCCAGGCCAAGGCTCACAACATATTGGCATGGGTAAGTTTCTCGTCGAAAATTTTAGATCAGCGAGTCAACGTTTTGACGAAGCGAGCGAAGTTCTTCACCTCGACTGTCGTCGGCTGTGTTTCTCCGGCAGTGAAGCTGATCTGCAACTCACCGAGAACACGCAACCGATGTTGGTGCTCGTTTCAGTCGCGGGCTATGACGTACTCCGCGAGACCTGCGAAATAGATTGCGCGGCTTATGCCGGTCACTCCGTCGGGGAATACTCGGCGCTTGTGTGCGCCAAATCTCTCGCCTTTGCTGATGCCATCCGCGCCGTCCGCACTCGTGGGCGCTCGATGCAGAAAGCGTCACCGCCGGGCGAAGGCGGCATGTGCGCAGTATTGGGTCTCGATGAGAATCAGGTTCGTGAACTTTGCGTATGGGTTGAAAAAGAAAGTGGCCAAAAACCGCTGTCGCCGGCCAATTTCAATGCCCCCGGCCAAGTCGTCGTGAGTGGCCGCCAATCCGCGATTGAATGGATGATCGCCAACTTCAAGCGCGAAGTGGTATTTCCGGATACCAATGTCCGGGCAAAATTCATTCCGCTGAAAGTTTCAGCGCCATTTCATTGCGCGCTCATGCAACCCGCCGAAAATGAAATGCGCGATGTTTTAACAGCCATCAATTTTCAAGCGCCCGAAAAACCGATTGTGCAAAATTTCACGGCGAAAATGACCCGCGAGCCGAATAGTCTGCGCGAACAGTTGATTCGACAAGTCACCGCCCCTGTCTTGTGGACGGAGTGCATGCGCACAATGCGAGAGGACGGAATAGTTCGTTATATAGAATGCGGGCCCGGCCGCGTACTCGCCGGCTTAGCGAAGAAGATTGACCCAGAGAAAACTAACGTATGGAATATCAATTCGCTAGATGACCTCAAGACAATTGAAGCGAGCTTGAAATCATGAATTTAAGCGGAAAAAATATTTTGGTGACGGGTGGCAGCCGCGGTATAGGCGCTGGAATTGTTCGGACCCTTGCGACAGCCGGCGCGCGTGTTGCGTTCACTTACACATCGCAGCCCGATGCCGCCCAATCACTCCTCGCCGATCTGCCAAAACCCGCCCACGGTGAGCATTTCACGTTTGAAATGAATATCGGTCACGAAGACTCTATCGAAAAAGGCTTGGCGCTTGTGCTTGAAAAATTCGGCGGTCTTGATGGGCTCGTGAACAACGCCGGAGTGACGCGCGATCAACTTTTACTTCGGATGAAAGCCGAAGATTTCGATCACGTGCTCCAAACAAATTTACGCGGAACGTTTCTTTGTACCAAAGTGGCGGTGAAGGCCATGCTCAAAGCAAAAAGAGGTTCGGTCGTCAATATCACGAGTGTGATCGGCCACAGCGGCAATGCGGGTCAGTCTAACTACGCGGCGAGTAAGGCGGCGATTGAGGCATTTTCGAAATCTGTTGCCCAAGAAGTCGGCTCACGCTCCATTCGCGTGAACTGTATCGCCCCTGGTTTTATTCGCACGGATATGACCGACAAACTCCCCGAAGCGCAAAAAAACGCGATTTTAGCAAAAATTCCTATGCAAAAATTCGGCGAAGCGCGAGAAGTCGCAAATTGCGTTGCCTTTTTGTTAAGCGATGAGTCCAGTTACATTACAGGTCAAACCATTCATGTAAATGGTGGAATGTATATGTGACGCACCGACCGCAATGAACTTGACTCGCGCTCAAGGCACGACGACGATAGCTATTGAAAAAATTAGAAAGCGAAAATTTAAAAAGGAGAATTTTATGTCAGTTGAACCACGTATTAAAAAAATCATCGAAGAGCAACTCGGTGTCGAAGGCGATCGCATCAAGCCTGAGGCCTCATTTATTGATGACCTGGGCGCTGACAGTCTCGATATCGTCGAACTCGTGATGGCCATGGAAGAAGAATTCGATATTGAGATCCCCGACGAAGACGCCGAAAAGCTTCGCACTGTTTCGGATGTGACGAAGTATTTGCAAGGCAAAGGAAAAGCCTAAAATGTCTATGGGCTCCGGTGCACGCCGGCGCGTTGTCGTCACGGGCATGGGTGCCGTGACTCCGCTCGGGCTGACTGCCAACGAAACCTTTGCAAACGCCATCAAAGGCGTTTCAGGCGTGGGGCCTATTACACTTTTTGATGCTAGCCAGTTCGACGTGCGCTTCGCCGCTGAGGTGAAGAGCTTTAACGCCGACACGTACATAAACAAAAAAGAGCAAAAGCGGATGGATCGTTTTCTACATTTTTCCGCTGCTGCCGCGCAAATGGCGATACAAGATTCCGGGCTCACCTGGACGGATGAACTCCGTGATCGAACGGGAGTTTTTGTCGGTTGCGGTATTGGCGGCTTACCCGCCATCGCAGAGACACATTCGACTCTTCTCCAAAAAGGACCGGGGCGCATCTCACCATTTTTTATCC
>DAIDJH010000128.1 GCA_027451425.1 Bdellovibrionales bacterium
CGGATCAGTTACTCCAGAATACATTGACCATTTAGTAGCCCCTCCTGCTCCAGCTATCCATGAAACAGTAGGCGCTACTGAATCATAAGCTACAAGTGTTCTAGCTGCCGATGTTCCTAATACATCAAATTGATAAAACGGACTAACAGTTCCAACTCCAACATACTGACCGTTAGGCTGCAATAAAAGATATGAATTTGTTACACCACTAGGAACGCTAGTTCCTTGCAAAGTTAAAGACGTGTTAAAACCTGAAGGTTCTATAAATCCGTTTCCGTTAGCATCTGACCATAGCGCAAAATTTGAACTATCTGAACCGGCTGAAATGCCGTGCATAAGAAGGTATTGCGATTGCGAGGTTCCCGTTGCTGTTAAAGCGCCAAGATCAAGTCCGATATAAGCTGCCCCGTCGGTCGTGTTGAATCCATATTGAACAGGAGTTGTGCCCTCTATGCGGACTCCAGAACCACTCCAATAGCTATCGGTTCTATAAAGAGTGCTACCCGAAAGAATCAGGCCGCCCGAGGGATTGGCACCGTATGGGTTAGGCATGAAGGCATGCAGTGTAAGAAAATTCATGCCGGCCCCCGTGCTGCCGCCGCCACCATTACGCATGTTGATTTGAACCCAAACCCGGCCACAACCTGTAAGGAGTACACTTGTGCTTGCGAGCACGACACTCGCCGCAATGAGCGCTATGCGCCCAATGTTTAAAAATGAGACGGACCGCTCGAACTTCATCTGAATATGTTTATCGGATATTTTACGGCAGGACTTTAGTGAATGTAGCGACAGTGAATGCTCGCGCCTGTTGTCGCCGGCGTATCCCGATGCAAACTAGGCCGTAGACTGACCACGAAAGTTATGACACATTAAAAATATGCCTTCATCTCGGGTATGGCTCGTCGTCAGCGGCGTTTTTTTGTGGGCAGTTTTAGCTTTTATTAACGCGAAAGCGCTTGCGGCCAACGCCGTGGCCAATTCAGCCTCTACGGCTACCACACATCAAACAATAAAAGTTGAATGGTATAGACCCGCAATTGCGGAGTCGCTCAGCAACGATCGCGCCCGCGTTTTTATCCGCGGTAAAACAATGCCTGGCAATCACATCGCGATCGGCGCAGAAGCTTATAGTTTCAAATCCCAAACGAATTATTCAAAATTATCGGCTAAAGATTTGAACGCGACGCCCGCAAAAGTCGATGCCGATAAAAATGGAAATTTTCAAATTGAGATGACCCTGCCATACACCGCCGTGCAAATCTCGATGATCGTGTCGAACAATATAAGCCAAAGCCGCACAATTATTCTGCTCCTGCATGTGGCGAAAAATCGCGTGCAAGTGAACGTCAAAACCGCCGCGTGGAATTTATGGCACGTGTATATCGGCCCGACATTTAAGCTCTTCAATATAGACCAGTCGAATTCCATAGGATCGCAAAAAATCTCTTCTACCCTCCTCGGTTCAACGGTTGACGGCCAATACAATTTTCGTAAAAATTATTTTGCAACGGCGTCTATAACCTCGGTTCAAGGGGTCGGTTCTTTACCAACAACCGGCGACATTACATTTAGTGATTTTGAACTTGCCTTAGGGGTCAGTCGCAATTTCAGCACAAAGTGGTGGAAGGCTTTGAACAAATCAATCAATCTCAGCGACATCAGCGCGAGCAGCCCCTTTCTCATAAGAAATTCTTCAAGTGCTTATGTTTTTGAAACAGCCACCGTAAATAAGCTGGCCCTGACGTTCACAGGTTCATTTGAAGGTAATCGTTTCTTTGACTCGGCCGTGAGTTTTGGCCTTGCATATGGCCTATTGAATTCATCGCAATTTAGTTCCTCACCGGGCGAAATCGACGGAATTTTAGATTATCAAGTCACCCATCAGTTGGCGTCGCAATTTTATCTTTTAGGTGATCTGACTGAAGAATATGACGCCTACTCATTCTCCAGCTACGATTTGCCGAGCAGTGCCTCAATCACAACTTCGCTGGGCCAATTTATTACCACCGTCACGGCAGCGATTGCCTATAAGTTTTAGAGTTCAAAATTTAAATCGCGCCAACCAAAGAAACGACTTGGCTTTAGCGGCCGACACACCGGACCGCAAACGCGTTGTCGCGGTAGAAATTAAGCAAATTGCCGTGACTGCCGTAGAACAACCACGCATCGACGCCGAGGGTTGTGTTAACCGCCGCGGACCAAAACCAGTAATTTACTATCCCTGGCAATACCTCAGTTTTTCCGTCGACCGTATACGGATCGTAGCCCCTAGCTGTATCTTGACCAAGATACGTTGCCAATTGTTTAAACTCTTCTTTTGTTGGCAACTGCGCGCCGATAGATTGGCAATACTTTTCAGCGTCGTGCTGGGTCATATATTTTATCTTGCCCTGTGGAGTTGTCACATTACTGCCCCAGATTAACCCCGACGGATCTCTGTAGGTTTCTCCAAGGGCTGGGTTTGATATTTCACGGGTAAATACGGCCCCGGTGACCGAAACCCTTTGGCTATTGCGTATAGATTGCGTCGCAATTGCCATCGGACTCGACAAAGCGATAGAAAATAAAACGACGACAATTCGGTACATGAGCAGCTCCTTAAATTCTGGTCGCATACGTCCGCGAATTTACTATGCAAAAAATAATCCATTATCGACGTTGCTGACCGTGATTCAATCCACGGTCGTTGCGACAGCCGCATGCGAACCAGCATATTTCTGGCATATCTTAACAAAAATTGTCACTCACTATCTATAGTCCGGTCCGGATTGACAGTATTCAAAGTTAGCTGAATTGTAATTATACTATGAAGTGGACATGCGTGCTGTTGGGTCTATTGCTGGGGCCAGTGTCCGCCGCAACGGCGGAGCAGAATGCGCACGTATTTGATTTCGCCGTTGGCACCAATCTCACCGATTTTAATTATAAGGAAATGAGCACGTCGCCCGACGATTCAGAATCGGGGCTATTTGAATCATTGTTGGTAGATGCAAAATATTATCCTTTTCAGACCGCCACAAACATTGAAGCGGTTTTTGAGACGGCTGAGTCAAAATTAAATTACTGGGCGTCCGGCACGTTTACAAATCCAAATCAATCGATTTCACAACAGATGCAAAATGATTTTTCAAATTACACGATCTATTTCAATTTTGCCCTTAGCGAAGACGTCGAAATGTACGTCGGCTATGGATACGATTACTGGCGCAGAAACGGTGGCAATTACTACGATGATTACACCTGGAATTATTTACCAGTTGGGATCCGCGCCTGGCTGTCCCAATCTAATATTGTTGATGTTGGCGCCGATATCTCGATTATTCCGACTTTAAATGCGGACTTCAAAGTAATTCCCTTCAATGGGCAAGACAGTTCAGGGGCGCTAGGTTCGTCAATCGGGATGAGACTCTCTATCCCCGTGCGATGGACTTTAAGTGACAATCTCATTTTTACGACTACGCCGTGGTTGGAGTATCGTCGCTTTGGGCACAGTGGCGTCGTTTATAATTCTGCCATTTCACCAGGACCACTCGCTGAGCCAGACAGTCAAACCGTGCAGATCGGGGCGGAGCTGCTTGCGGGAGTTTCTTATTGAACAACAACAACCGGTTTTGGCCTTACGCCCGCGGCCCATCAGCGTAGCGCGCCACTACTGAATTTCAAATCTAGTTGCTTGTGCTCCCCGTGGCTTTTTTGTTTGACTGGCATCGAGGGGTCGCTAATCCTCATACTCAGTTGCGTTCACTCCGTCAAAAAGAAATCCGACTGTGAAATACGTACCGGATAAATCGATCGTTTGAATATTGTTATTAAGCGTGCTCGACCGCGAGAGTCCGGTCACTTTATTCGACTCGTAACCGCCTTCAAACACCACAAAAAATTTTTTGAATCCAACCGCAACCGAACCGCCATAACTTGTGCATGGCGAAGCAAACCAGCCAGTCGCAGCCTGACGTGTGATTTCTCCGTTTTGGCTTGGCGTATTGAGACTCAAAGTTGTGTTTGTACCTCCGAATCCGGCAAACCCGTCAAAACGAATGAACTTAGTTTTTAATAATGGAATGCGACCGACAAGCATGGCCGAATTTTGATTGAGATCGGCGTAATTGTTTATATTTGCTGGATCGTCTTCGTGATCGCTGCGCCATGTGTACCGAAGACCGACCTCGAACCGGCTCGCGAGAGGGTACGTCACTTCCATCCCGTACTGCGCCACATTTTTCATGTTACTTATACCGAGCGTATTCAGCTCGGAATTCACGTTAGTCGGATTCGCGTTTGTAACGCCGGCGAAAAGCCGAGCCTGTACCGGAAAATTCAATTCAGCAAAAGCGAACTCGTATGAAAAAATGATGAAGGCCGCCGGGATTATTCGAATCAAAAATCGTGTTGTCATTATTCAAAGGTATACGGAGGTGATGACAGATTCGACATAATTATGTTCAATTGGGTTTTCGTCCAGTTAGACTACGATCCGGCAGAAGCCCTCGGCATTAAAGTGGGGGCCGTCTATGGTTTCAAACTTTAGGTCCGCCACATCATTCACTTTCTAAAATTGATGATTTCTGTTGGAATTTATTTTCAAGAATGTTTTTGCATGAAGGTGACACTGCACCATGTGCAATCAAATTCTTAATCTCCTTGTATTTAATTATTTTGACGCCAACGGCGAGTTGGCCGTTTTGGAGTGCGAAAAAATAACCCCTGTTCATTACTGATCGCGACATAGCAATTTGAAACACCGGTTTCAATACAGATAGGATTGTACCGTAACCTGTACCTACCATGGCAGAGGCAGCTAAGGTGTTACCCCAAATTATCGAAAGTGCATTTAAAAACGAAGGCGCCCGTTGAATTTGATCGTGCAAAAGTTTTAAGCTGGCATGACCCATTTGCGGTAACATGAGAACAGTTACCGCAACTGTAAACGTTAAAAATGTCTTCAAGCTCGGCCGAATGTATTTCCATTTAATATAATCGGCGTGATCCAAACTTTGCGCGACTTCAAATGTGTCGGAGCCATAAATGCCACCGTTCACCGCACCGAAATAGTTGAGCAATACTTCGCCTCTTCGCGCTGCGCTTTCTTGGCCCCCGCAAAAAGTGGAACAACTATTTAAGATAATGCGAAGATCGTTGGTGGCCTTGTCTTTAATTGGCGAAAACACTTCATTGAAATCAGGATCGACCCCATTTTCATAGATGTTCCCAAGATATTGAAGCTTGGTGACTTTTCGGCCTGAGTGCGATTCGGACGTATTGCCGTGCGTGTCAATTAAAAGGTACGCCAATCGCTCATCTGGTGCGAGAGCACCAGCGATTTTTTCTCGAATCTCTGCGGCTATGTTCTGTTTGTTACCCCCTAATCTTTGAGCTTTTATTGAGATTCGTTTGTAAATCAGATCAGGACGCAACTTTGTGAACATCCGCTCGAACAAGTCCTCGCTATTTTTATCAATGGAGATGTTATCGTAAAAGTATATCTCTAGTGCCACCTTCTTAATAGGTTCGCCGGCCTGGCCATCGGCATGAGCACGAGTGGACTGTAAAAAAATTAGACACAGTGCCAATAACATGCCCGTCGGCTTTTTGTATTCAAACATGAATGCATCCTTCGACGATTACCTTAACCAGCCTTTATGGAAAGCAAAATGCATGCCCGGCGATATACCGTGACGGAGGTTTAAAAGCGTTTCAAAACACGATTTGTACTATTCTTCAACATTGTGCCCGAACACATGGATGTACCTACGGTGGTCGGGCAATGCTCAAATTCAATTGGGCTGGGAGCAACTCGTAATAGCATTTTCCATCTTACCCCAGCCAGTTTCGAACCCTCGATATCTTTCGATATAAGCACCGGTTCCATCCGCACTTAAAGTGATCTCGATACCGCCGCCATTTAGAAGTGA
>DAIDJH010000129.1 GCA_027451425.1 Bdellovibrionales bacterium
GGCCGTTCGACCTTCGTCCCAAAGGGCCTGGGCAGTGCGGATTTGCATTTCGAGCGAATCGGCGTCGTTGGCTTTGATTTGGCTTGAGTAAATGCTCCAGACGAGAAGTGCGCCATCACGGTTGCCGAGGCGATCGGCTTCTTGGCCTAAGTAAAATAAATTGGCCGAGCGCTCACTGGCGGGCGTGACCGACATCAACTCTGCAATCGAGGCGCGAGTGATACGAGAGCGGGCGACAAAGGTGACGAGGTCACGAGCCATGTCGTGACGGAACGAAACGGGTTCATTGGGGGCAAGAGGCGAGCGCAAAACGCGAATGATCCGGTCCTTTGCTTGAATGTCATGCCCTGCATTGAACTCGCACCATGCCAACCGATATTGTACGAGATTTTCGTTGCGCAGTGGGTAGCGAAGCGCCCGCGTGTAGTCGAGCGAAGCTTTATCGAAGTTACCGGAATCGAATGCGAGTTCCCCACGACCGGCAAAAGCTTCGCCGATGAGTTCAGCGCTTGAGGCCACACTTTTTCTACCTATAATTCGCGTGAAAACGCGGTAGGCCTTGGCGCGCTCACCGAGGAGTGAATAAAGATAAGCGGTTTGAGTCAAAATTTCGGCGGACTGTTCAGGTGTTAGCGCTTTGTGATCGGTTTGGGTTAGCGCGAGAGCTTTTCGATAATCGTTAATGGCAATCAGGCGATCTTCTTTCGCCCCAAGATCGCTTTTGGCATGTTGCTTGATTGCACTCACTTCGCGGAGTCGCGCCCGATCTGAATGCAAATCGCCGAGACGAGCGAGGACGCGGGCTTGGGCACCGTTGCTATTTAGGCCTGGCAACGCGCTTTCAAGACGAGAAATGACCGTATCCATTGTGCCAATATCGATTGCGCCCGTATCGGCACGAGCGACTGAAGACCCGCCGGTGGTGGCAGCCGCAAGCACGATGGATAAAATAAGTCGTAATTGCAAGAGACGCATCAGCGCGCATCCTCCTGCAAAACAGCAAAGCGAACTTGTTTAAAACCAGCCTGCAACGCGGTTAACACGGCCGGGTTGACTTCAGAAAAATTCGTGCTTTTGTCAGCTTGAACGACGACAAAGTCTTGTGCGGTGGCTGACTTCTCTTGGTGTAACGCTTCGAACAATTGATTTACCGGGACTGTCGATTTTGTGCGACCGTATTCGATTGTGTATTGCCCGTGGTTATTCACGACGACGACGATTCCATCTTCGAGATTCGCACTATGATACGCTTGCGGGAGCGCCATGTGCTTGGGGATTTGCAACTCCGCAGCTCCGAACGAAGAGGCGAGAAGAAGATAAACAAGAATAGTTGTAAAGCAATCGACAAGCGAGGTGAGCGTGAGCGACGACTCAGGCTTCTTTCTATTGGAACGGGCGTGACCGAAACCCGCACCGATCGAAGAGGGCGCTGTTTGTCTTAAGATTTGACTTTGTTCGAGCATGGTCAATCCCTCGATCTCATCAAAGCGGCGCAATGCCGATTTGCGAAAAATTTTGTTTCTTTAGATGATCCATAACTGTCACGATGCTGTTGTAAGACGAATCGGGTGCCGGCAAAATGAGCGCGATATCCAGTTGAGGCGCGACGGATTTCAAAGCATGTGCGTACGATTCGACAGCGTACCAGTTGCTCGCGCTGATTCGCGTTTCACGAAGTCGCGCGGGGAGCCGGTTCATTTCGTTGACCTTCATTTCCATTGATCCGTCGTTTTCCATTTTCACCCACAATGACGGAGGGTTCTTAACGTTAGGACCGGCGCCATCCGTACCGAACGCTTGATTGAGATTGAATGTGCCCACCTTGGTCCAAACCGATGTGAGCAGCAGAAAACTGATGCACACGGCGAGCACCGAAATAAACGGCAGTAAATTCAAATCAAAATCGAGAGTTTTGCGTGAACGACGTTTCATCGGTCATACTCCTCAAACGCTTTTTTGCGGTCGCGACGGTTTTGCAGGGACGCCTTCGTAACTGAAGCTCAACCAGTTGAATATGCGAAATGCCGCCTGATTGAGATCGTCTTGCAGGTGCTGAGTGCGGTTCATGAGAACCGCGTACATCACAAGTGCCGGGATCGCGACGATCAGCCCGTAAGCAGTGGCGTTCATCGCGAGTGCCACGCCTTGCGAAAGATAAATTGATTTTTCCGATGCGCTTAAACTCGCAATTGACGAAAATGCGTGAATGAGACCGATGATCGTGCCAAGCAGGCCGAGGAGCGTACCAACGTTACCGAGCATAGAAAGAAAACCGGTGCGCCGTTCAAGTTTGGCATTCTCAATTGCCAACACTTCATCCATTTTGGCTTGCACTTCATCGCGTCCGCCAAAATCTTGTGCGACTTGCGCGCCCGCGCAGGCCACTGCGGCGATTGGTTCGCTTGCAGCCATGATTCGTGCCTTGTGGAGCACGCGATCGAGGCGGCCTTTTTTGATGTCCTCTTCGAATTCGCGAGCGATTTTACTTTGATTCTTTGACCGCGCTACAAAAAGCGCGAACACTCGCTCCGCGATGATGGCCAGCGAGACAATTTGCGCCACCATAATGGCGATCATCCAAATCCCGCCCTGTTCGAACGCGTGAGCGGCCATGCCGAACATGCTCATATTGTTTAAGTCCATTTGCGTCTCCTTCTATCCGCGGCCGATTGTGGGCGGCCGATTTTTGTCAGTCGTCAGGAAGGAATTTCAGGCCTCCCCAAAAACTTTTTTCACCTACGCTTACGAGAAACAGGCAATCGCGATGCCACTGTGCGGACTATGTTTCTTTGTAGGAGAGGAGATTGGCTGCGAAATTGATTCAGACTATGTGACAAAAACCGTCAGGTCGCATTTCGTGCGGGTCAGCGACTCTTGAACTGTATAAGAAGGCCGGGTATAGAGAAATTATCGTCTACAACGAGGGCCCGTAGCTCAGCTGGGAGAGCGTCGCGTTCGCAATGCGAAGGTCAGGAGTTCGATCCTCCTCGGGTCCACCAGTCTTGTCAGTAGACGCACCACTGACCCATGCCGTCGAAATTGTCATTCAACTTACACGCAAACGCTTGGCCAAATCGTCGGTGAACGATCCTTGCTCTATCTGACTATGGCATTGAATGAGCCGAGTAGGGGTGTTATGCTACATAATTGGATTAGGGGTGAAACGTGCGGCCTGAAAGGAAATTATGGCTTTGCCCCCAAGATTTATTCGCACGGTTCTCATTATAGACGATTCAATCGATCACTTGACTTTGAACAAAGCCATCCTCGAGAGCGGAAACTTTGAGGTTTTCACCGCGTCGAGTGGTCGTTCCGCGCTCGAAGTACTGGTCGATATCCCTCCGCCAGATCTGATACTCCTTGATGTGCAAATGGCCGAAATGAACGGTTTGGATTTTCTAATCGAACTTGAGAAAGTACATCCTGAGATTTTGCGAAACGTTCCCGTCGTCTTTCTTACTGGGATGAACGAATTGCCCGAGAGCAAAGCGAGCGGCGTTATCAAAAAACCCGTTGATATCGAAGATCTCCTTGTGTCCGTCCGTGGATTTATAGAGCGGGGCATGCCGCAACAAATCTCGCGGTGACCGCCGAAGTCGATTCAATTATTCCGCGAGGTACGAATGCCTAAAATTATGAAATCGTTATCGCAGTCGAAGGAGTTTCCAATTGTTGGGATCGGGGCTTCAGCCGGCGGGCTCGCGGCTATCACGGATATCCTTCGTGTTTTGCCGCCTGACTTGAATATCGCGTTAGTATTAATCCAACACCTCGCTCCCGATCACGATAGCCTGGGGCCTGAAATTTTGTCGCGAGCCACCTCGATGCCAGTCGACGTTGCAAAAAATAATATCGCGATAAAAGCCAACCATTTATATTTGATTCCGCCGAACTTCGAAATGACCATATCCAACGGTCGACTGAAATTGAGGGCGTTAGATAAGAAACGTCGCGGCCATCACTTGGTCATCGACTCGTTTTTTCAGTCGCTTGCCAGGGATCAAAAAAACCGCGCGATCGGCATCATCCTTTCGGGAACGGCGATGGACGGGACACAAGGTTTAAAGGCTATAAAAGCGGCGGGCGGGTTGACAATTGCACAAAACCCGAGTTCCGCCGAATATCGTGGGATGCCCGAAAGCGCCATTGCTTCGGGAGCCGTCGATTTGGTTTTATACCCGCGCGACATTGCTCGCCAGTTGGCCCGAATCGCAAAGCGCCCACATGCACGACATAACAAAAGACTCAAAACAATTCCACGAACCAAAGGTCTTCAAACCATATTTTCACTATTAGAAAAGCAAGCGGGCATCGATTTTACCGCCTACAAACAATCGACCGTCACCAGGCGTATCGAACGGCGAATGCAGATTCGAAGATACAAAAACTTAGACGCCTACGCGAAATACCTTCAAAAGAGTCCGAACGAAGTTAAGGATCTCTTCAACAGTATTTTTATTCATGTGACTCAATTTTTTCGAGATGCGAAATCGTTCGAAAGGCTTCGCTCCATTACTTTTCGAAAGATCTTTAAAAGAAAAAACGCGGCAACCCCCATACGAATTTGGATTCCCGGTTGTTCGACGGGCGAAGAAGCTTATTCAATCGCGATCATGTTTGTTGAATATATGAGACACGCGCCATCTAAAATTCGAGTGCAGATATTCGCGACGGATATCTGCGGTGCCGCCATACAAAAAGCGAGGTCGGGCGAATATTCGAGCGAGATAGAGCAAACCGTTAGCAAAGAGCGGATTCAAAAATTTTTTGATAAGACCGAAAAGGGTTACCGAGTCAAACGGTTCATTCGCGATATCTGTCTGTTTACAAAGCATGACGTGGTGATTGACCCGCCCTTTTCTAAGTTGGATCTGATCTCTTGCCGAAACGTTTTGATCTATTTCGCCGCGGACCTACAAAAACTGGTCATCCCGCGATTTCATTATGCATTAAATCCGGGCGGCATTTTGTTTTTGGGTAATTCTGAAGGTTTGGGGAGCTATTCAAAATTATTCGCACCCGTCGACAAAGCCTATCGAATTTACTCTAAAGAGGATATGCCGACGCCCATGCTCCCCCATGCGCCTATGACTTTCGGAATCGGAGCTCTGGATCTACTGCAAATCCCGACGGTAAAGGATGCGCATTCCAACGATTACCAGCGAGACGCCGAAAGAATTGCGATATCGAGATACGCGCCACCTTCGGTCATCGTTAATTCAGACATGGAGATTTTGCGGTTTCAGGGGCGAACGGCCTCTTACCTTGAGTCGGGATCAGGCCCTCCGACCAATAACCTGTTCAAGATGATTCGCCCAGAAATCTTACACAACGTTCGTTCGGCAATTCGTTCGGCGGTAAAAAGCAACAGGTCTGTTCGATTAATGAACCTCACGTTTGAAGTCGGTGGCAATCGCAATGCCTTCAACATTGAAGTGGCACCGCTGAATCCATCCGCGCCGCCCAAGCAACGTAAATATGTGATTTTTTTTGAAGATGATATGCGGGCGGACCATAAAGCCGTCCTCGGTCGAAAAAAGTTCGTCATGAAGAGACCGATTCGTGAAATTCACGACGAGCGGATTGAACAGCTAGAGCAAGAATTGTCCGACAGCCGGCGCGTTTTGAAAGATTTGGCAAAAGAGTTTGAGACCGCGCAAGAAGAGCTGACGGCGACAAACGAAGAGCTCCAAAGTGCGAACGAAGACCTTCAAAGCACAAACGAAGAGGTTGAGACATCCAAAGAAGAGCTTCAATCTTCCAATGAAGAGCTCACAACGATTAATGATGAATTGCAGGAGCGTAACGCCGAACTGGTAAGACTGAGTAGCGACCTGAATAACGTTCTGAACAGTGTCGAAACGCCGATGGTGATTGT
>DAIDJH010000130.1:0-5544 GCA_027451425.1 Bdellovibrionales bacterium
ATGTGCCCAGCGAGCCCCACCATTCGCTTTATTTGCGGCCGTTGTTAATGGCAGCCGATCGAAAAATCAAAGTTGGAGCGTCACAAAAAAACCTGTTTTACATCATGAGTTCAATCGCCGGCGGGTATTTCGGGCCAGCCGCTCACGGTGGAAGTTCGGTCGGTGGAGCACGCGCGCGGGTGATGGTTTGCCGTGATTTTGTGCGGGCGTTCCCGCACGGTCTAGGAGAAGTGAAAACGGCCGCGAACTACGCCGCGAGCATTTGGCCGCAACGGCTTGCTGCTCAAAAAGAATGCGATCAAGTGCTATTTTTGGATGCTGTTGAACATGAATATATTGATGAGCTGGGGGGAATGAACTTTTGCGCGATTCGCGGCAAAGATCTCGTCACCCCTGCCCTCAACGGCTGTATTCTTAACGGAGTCACTCGGCGCTCTCTTCTTGAAATCGCCCCACAACTGGGACTCAACCCCGTAGAAACGCGCATGTCATTTTCGGAACTGCGCTCTGACATCAAAAGTGGCCGTGTGACTGAAGTTTTTGCCTGCGGAACAGCCGCCATCGTCAGCCCGATCGGTGAAATTTTCTTTCAAGAAACTGCCAATAGCGAAGGTGAAGCGCTTCGGCTGCCGCCAGAGTCGAAAATGGCACTCGAACTTCGCGACAAACTCGGCCGCATCCAACGCGGTCACGACCCCGCACCGGGAGATTGGCTGCTGAAGGTGTAACAGTGGGTGAGGCGCTAATTTCCGCCGACGAAGCGCTCAATTTAATCGCCACAAAAGAGCATTCGGTCAAATGCGTCGACGTTCGCTCAGAAGGCGAGGTTAAATCTGGCGCGATCCCAAAATTTGAAAACTTTCCGATCTTGAATGACAGCGAACGACATCAGGTCGGACTTTGTTATAAACAGTCCGGTCAGCACGCCGCCATTGAGCTAGGCCACCAATTGGTCGACAGCCATCGAGAACAATTGGTTGAACAGTGGCGCGCTCATCTGCGTGGTGCTGAATGGCCGCTCATCGCCTGTTGGCGGGGTGGGCTCCGTTCTGAAACGGCCGCACAGTGGATTCGCTCCACCGGTCAAACTGTCATTCGCGTAGATGGCGGCACCAAAGCCTTACGAGGCGAACTGCTTAAGGAATTTGATCGACTGCCGCGGTTTTTAGTTCTCGCGGGACCAACGGGATCTGGCAAAACACGGCTAATGGCAAAATCCCGCCGACCAATGCTCGATTTGGAGCAATTTGCCAACCATCGCGGCAGCGCTTTTGGGACCATGTTGAATAAACCCCAACCCAGTCAAATCACTTTCGAAAATCAGCTGGCTCTGCAATTACGTTTTTTGCGCGTTCACCACCCGACCGACGCCGGCCATGGTTGCGCTTTGATCGAAGATGAAAGCCACTCCATCGGGAGAATTCATTTTCCCTTAACTATAACGCACGCCATTCAAAAATCCCCCATTATTCGACTCAAGATCGATATTGAACAACGCACCCAAAATATATTCGACGAGTATGTTGTTGAACCGCAGCGCTCAGGCACGGATCGTCGTCAACTGCTTGACCATTTTTCTTCGTGTTTGGCCCGCATCGAATCCAAATTGGGCGGTCAGATGTACAAAACGATTCTCGCGCATATGACGGCGGCATTTGAAAGTGATAACCACGGTCTTCATCGCGAGTGGATCCGGCTTTTGCTTGAGAAATACTACGATAAGGCTTACGCCTACAGTGAATCAAAGTGGCCGCGAGAAGTGGCTTTTGAAGGAGATGAAAGCGCATGTCTCAATTGGATTCAAACTCGATACGTTTAAATGCAAAATCAATCCGCCTGACCGAAACTGTGCAAAAAGGCGGATGCGCCGCTAAGCTGCCCGCGGGACAGCTCCGCGAAGTTTTAGCAAAATTGAAAATGAAAAAACCACGCGAGTTAATTGTGGGGACCGAGCATATGGACGATGCGTGCCTGTGGCAACTCGGCCAAAATAGTCTTGCCGCCAACCAAAGCATGGTTCAGACCCTCGATTTTTTCACTCCCATCGTTGACGACGCTTACGATTTCGGAGCCATTGCCGCAACCAACGCCATCAGCGACGTGTACGCGATGGGCGGCATTCCCAAAGTCGCGCTCAGTATTTTGGCCTTTCCGTCGCAAACTCTGCCGATTGAATTGTTAGAGCCACTCCTGCAAGGAGCTCTCGATAAAATTCACGAGGCCGGAGCATGCTTGGCCGGCGGGCACACCATCGATGATGACACCTTGAAATTCGGTTTGTCGGTGACTGGATTTGTGCGCACCGACCGCGCCTGGACGAACACGGGAGCCAAACCTGGCGATACTCTCATTCTCACGAAGGCCATTGGCACAGGCACAATTACCTCCGCGCTCAAGCGGCGCGAAGTCGAAGACCAGATTGTAGTTCAAGCAATTGAAAGCATGACGCAACTCAATCGCGCGCCGGAACTTCTCGACTCGATCGAAGTTCACGCCGCCACTGACATCACAGGGTTTGGGTTTGCTGGCCACGCCTTGCAAATGGCCCGCGCCAGCCAAATGAACTTCCAAATTCGAGCCAGTCAAATTCCGGTTCTACCGGGCGCTCGCGAATGCCTTGAAAGAGGTATTTTAAATCGTGCCCACCGTACAAACTGGGAATATGTAAAAGACGAGATTGAACTCGATCAAGTGTCGGAAATCGAGAGACTCTTGCTGGTGGATGCGCAAACCTCGGGCGGCTTGCTGCTTTCTGTCCCCCAAAACCAAGCGGCCGAAACGCTCGCTCGCCTGCAACCGGTGTTTAAATCAGCGGCAATCGTTGGCGAGGTCGTGCCTGAACGCGCGAGCCAAACAAGCGCTCACTCGCTTTTGACCCGCGTCCAAATATCGTCGTAGAGGTGCGTGCTCTCGCCAAGATCACGCAAAGATTCAAATTTTTTGAGGGCCGACTCTGGTGGGAATAAGGCTGGGTTATTTTGCATAGGCAGCGGTAACTGTGCGCGCGTGGCCAAAACGACAGGCCGACCCCACTCATGTTCAACGAAGCTCAAATTGGCCGGCGTCGACAACATGAAATTAATGAGTTTATGAGCCGCCGCCACATGGTTTGAACTTTTTAAAATCACCAAATTGTCGATGGATTCTGTGCCACCCTCCTCCGGCAAAATGAATTCGATGTTGGGGTTTCGTGAAGCCGCGATCAGGGCATCTGTCGAAAATGCGTGCGCAACCGCCACTTCTTTTCTTGCAAGCGAATCGACGGTATCAGAACGAAACATCTTCACCTTTGGCATGACCGACAACAAAGTCGCCTCGGCCTTTTTGAGCTCGGCCGGGTTCGTCGAATTGACCGAATAGCCATTGTATCTAAGCGCCACGGCCATCACTTCACGCACGTCATCAAGGAGAGAAAACTTACCCGCCAGCTTCGGGTTGTTAAAAACATCGTGCCACCCCTTGATCTTACCCTTGTACAGTTCGCGGTTCACCGCAATCCCCGCCGTCGACCACGCGTACGGCATCGAGTAGTCGTTATCGGAGTCATACGGCTGATGTAGAACAGTAGGGTCAAGATGCGCGAAATTGGGTACTAGATTTTTGTCGATCCTGCGTAAAAGACCGAGCTTTGTCATCACCGAAACCATGTAGTCGGATGGGACCGCCACGTCGATCCCACCGGCACCGGCCTGAACTTTGGCCAAAAGCTCTTCGTTCGAGCTGTAGTTTGAAATGTTGAGCTTGATTCCGGTCTCGGCCTCAAATTTTTTTGCCAGCTCGGGCGCCAAATAGTTGCCCCAAATTGCCAAATTGACGACTTTGTCACCGCTTGCCCCTTCATCGGCCGTGGTTGAGTTGGATTTGTGGGTGCAACCCACAACCGTCACAAAAATTCCCCAAAAAATTGTGAACAAAATACTTTTCATCGGTTTGCGCATTTTATATATCGACATTCGCCGCGACCTTTCATATTTATGTGCCTAAGGGGTGAGCATGCTTCGGGTTGTGAATATCAGTAAAAATTTCGGCAATCAAACGAATGCGTTGAACAGCGTTTCGCTTGACGTAAAGCCGGGCGAATTTTTCTCGCTTCTTGGCCCCAGTGGCTGTGGCAAAACAACACTCCTTCGAATCATCGCCGGATTCGAAACCGCTTCAACCGGCGAACTCTACTGGAACGATCTACGCGTCGACCATATCCGCCCGCAAAGCCGCCCGTTCAATATGGTTTTTCAGCGGTACGCGCTCTTCCCCCACCTAACGGTTTTTGAAAACGTGGCATTCGGTTTGCGCGTGAGGCGCGTCGATTCGCGGTCGATGAAAGACCGGGTTGAAAACGCCCTGAATCTTGTCGGTTTGTGGAGTCACCGCGATCGTCTGCCCGAAACTTTGTCCGGTGGCCAGGCCCAGCGGATCGCCCTGGCGCGGGCCATTGTCAATGAGCCCAAAATTCTGTTGCTCGACGAGCCGCTGTCGGCGCTCGATCAAAAAATGCGCGAGCACATGCAAACCGAGCTGCGAGAATTGCAGCAACGCCTGGGGATCACCTTTATTTTCGTCACTCACGATCAAGAAGAAGCGCTCGCTTTATCAGATCGCATCGGAGTCATGAATAACGGTTTTTTGGAGCAAGTGGCCACGCCTGAAGAATTGTACGAACGACCAAACACTCATTTTGTCGCGCAATTTGTGGGCAGTATGGGTTCTATTCGCGGCTCAGCCATCGATCATCAATTGTTGCAATTGCCGAATGGTCAAACGATTCGCGGAACTTTAGGCCATGTTCAACCCGGTGCCCACGCCGAAGCCTTCATTCGCCCCGAAAAAGTGCGTTTAAGCAAAGTCGTGAGCGGCTCTACCCGGCTTTCGGCCGACGGTCTTCGTTTAGACAAGGGCGAAGGCATCAATGACCTGCGCGCCAAAGTTTTAAATATGTCATTCAAAGGGTTACACTACGAACTTCATCTCGAAATCGAACCCAATCAGCGCCTTCGCGCGCTGGTGCCACCCGAAAAAATGAAAACGGGCGTAAACATCGGCGATTCCGTGCGTGCGCAGTTTTCGCCGACTGATACCTTCATATTCAATTGCCCATCGGAATTGAAGTCCTCGGTAATGAGTGGAATTGCGTGAGCCGTAGCGACAGAGCCACGGGCGAACTTTCGATACTCGGTTACCCGATTTTTCTCTGGCTCGTGTTTTTTGTGGCAGCTCCCCTCGTACTCGTCGCTGTTTTGAGTTTTCTTACTCGCGGCGAATACGGTGGCGTCGAGTGGCACTTCACGCTTGAAAATTATCATCGCGTGTTTGAGCCCATATACCTTAATATTTTTTGGCGTTCGCTGAAACTATCAACCATCACCGCCCTTCTTTGTCTTTTAATCGGATATCCGATGGCCTGGGCGATTTCATCGGCCACTCCTAGTCTGCGTACCATTTATGTGCTGGCGCTTGCCATACCGTTCATGACGAATCTCATCATTCGCGTCTATGCCATTAAAATATTCGTCGGTATGGATGGTCCGCTACAGTGGACGCTTCATT
>DAIDJH010000130.1:5554-5812 GCA_027451425.1 Bdellovibrionales bacterium
CTTCACGTCCCGTTTGACCCGTACGCTCTCACGCAAAATACCGCCCTGGTGTTTTACGGGATGGTCACAAGTTACCTACCGTTTATGGTATTCCCACTCTATGCGGCGATCGAGAAGTTCGATTTTTCTTTGGTCGAAGCCGCGCAAGATCTTGGCGCTTCGAATTTCAAAATTTTATTTGGCGTGATCATTCCCAACACTAGGCTCGTCAAAAATTAAAAAATCCGGGTCAAAAAGCAGGGTTTTTAATATTTCGAG
>DAIDJH010000131.1 GCA_027451425.1 Bdellovibrionales bacterium
GTTCATCAATGACTGATTCAAGTTGCTTGAAATTGTCGACATAAAAAAGCTGAGGTTGGGGTTTTGTAATGTCGTAATTGACGTTAACGCAGTCAATTGTCAGTCGTCGTTTTTTTACAATTCCCGAAAAACAATTGTAGCTCTCGCCAACCGACGACAAGAGACCCGCTCCATAAATTTTAAATTTTCTAGTTTGTGCCGATTCAGAATTTCGATTTTGGGCCCGACCACCTTGACGGATTAATCCGTACTCGGTGGACCACCAACCCAACCGCGAAAGTTTTGTGGCTTCACTCGTGTACTTGACCGACGCGAGCACGGTCTGCAGTTTTTTTTCCGCAGACGCGATCTCTTTTGAGGTTGCCTCGGCGCTTTCTTTAATCTCCGACAACTCTTTGATCGCCTCGTACACGTCTAAATCCTCTTTGGCAAAAATGGCTTTGCGCGCGATTTCGCCAAATCGATTCAAATACGAGGCAAATTGCGGATCCGAGATGATCGGCGCGTGGCCGGCGGCTTCGTGCACGATATCTGGCGCGGGCGTGTACTCAAGATGCTCCAACCGACGCATGTCACAGGCGATGGGTAAAATGTTGAGGCTCAAAAATTCAAGAAATACCGACGGAGGGATGAAACCCGTAACCGTCGCGACCTTCCAGCCAAATTTGTACAATTTTTTAGTCATTTCGGTCATCCGCGGGATCCGGTCAGCGGTGATTCCCGTTTCTTTCAAGCCCGTCAGGTATTTTTCGTGGGCATGATCTTTGAAAAAAGCGCGTGAAACCCGCATGATGTAACGCCAACTCGCGTGATCGATTGCCGTATATTTCGCGTAATCTTGGCGGGCGATGTAATCTTTCAAGTATTCGGGGATGGCTCGCTGTTTCATACTGTAGACAAATACACTGGTCTGCCGTTACATTCAAATCAGCGCTTTCACATTGCGCGCAGGGTACATGCTAAAAGGAGCGTTTATGCAGAACTGCCAAACATCGTGCGGTCGTTGTACAACTTGGATGAGCGTCGTTTTGATCGTTGTTGGGGCTATCGGCTTGATTGCCTCCATAGCTACCCACAAAGTTCTTGAAGGCACCGCAGTCGGGACCAGCGACTTCGTGCTTCTTCTTGGGCTCGCGATGTCGGCACCGAAAAGTTTGAAAGCGGCGATCGCGCTTCTTGTTATGGCAATCGCCACAACCATTACGGTTTTCGCTAAATCAGGTGTCGGGTTTTACCCCGCAGTTGCCTGCCAAAGATGGTGGGGCGCCGCCGGCTTGAATATCGGTTATCTCACTATCGCAACTGGGTTAATTTTCGTCCTCATTCACGTCGCCAAACGCCTCGGAATTGATCCGAAATAAGTCTGTCAATTCAACTTAGCTCTTGCTATTCCAATCGCATCGCTCAGAGCGACGAAAGCCAATGCGCAACCCAGGCCCAAATCGGCTGGCAGTAGCGGCTCCAAAAGTTTACGATAAAATCGGGATGATCTAACCGCGCACCAGAAGGAGTGTGCAAAAATCCTTTTAGATATTTCGCGGCGGAGACCATGTCCACGCCATCCATCGAGCCCACTGAAGCGGGAATTCGACCGCCGCCCGACATCTCTTGGCAAATTTGATTGTCCATTTGCCCAAACTGCGCATCACTGTAGCCGCTGCTCAAATCCGACCAGAACGGATGGAGCTGCTCCAAATTGGCAACCGGCTTGTATTGCTCGTAAACGGTAGGGTTGGCGTAAAAAATTGGCAGAAGAAAATTCGATGTTGAAATCGCATTCGAACTTTGCGTGGAATCGAAATATTCCACACTTGCGGCGTCATACGAATAATCCATACCGAGCAGAAGCACGTAAACACGGTTAAAAAAATCAGAAGTCGAAATACTCGAAGTTAAATTGAGCTGCTTCATCGCCGCCTGAATCGTCGAAAGGGACAGGTTGGGGTATTCACTCGTGGTGAGTAACCCCGTCAGTTTATCCATAAACATCATCCCAGCCGCAGAACCATAACTCACAACACCCGAAGTGGTCTCGGAATAAGGTACGATTTCGACATATGCAGTACTGGATGAATAAAGCTGCGAAGGGACTGCCGTGAGATTCAAAAGCAAATCACTCGGAACAATTTGCCCCGCTTGATAATATGTGCTGACTTGCCCAGTTACACCGATTGAGGATGTTACGTTGTTACACTCGGCGAGCGCGGCGCCGGGGCTGATTGTCGACGCGGAAGTCGTTACTCCGCCTAAATTACCTCGCGCTGAAAAATTGTGCGCGCCGCATCCGCTGAGAGCGGGCGCGAACAACCACGGCAAAACCGCCCCGAAATAGCGTCCCAACCGCATGAAGAAACCTCACTTGATTATTGTTATATTATATCGGTATCCTGATGAAAATGAATACAACGCGACCTTCATCTGTTTCAACTTTTCGTCTCATTCTTCCCTTTTTTTTCTTTTCGCTGGTCGGGTGCGTCCACATGCCGACCTCTCGGGTCATCGCCACAGGACCAACGGCAAGTTTAGCAGCCGACAAAGGTCCGGTTGCGATAGCGTTCAAGCCTAAGCTCAACGATATCGACATAACCGATTATCACTCACAATCGATCACCAAAGCCTATTCAAACGGCCACGTGGTGAAAACCCTCACCGATTCGCTTGATTTTACCGTCAAAACAAAAACAGTTGGTATCGACAAAGACAACCAAAATGCAACTTACGATTTGAAAACGATTAAAAAGACCGGCCTCGCGGATCTGGCCGATTTCGCGCTCCCTGAACTTGGTGAAACGCTGGATCTTATTATGACCAACCAAGGCAAAGTTTTAAAAGCTGGCGATTACCCGCCTGGAACATTATTTTTTGTGCCACCAGTGTCACTCCCCGACAATCCGGTGAAAGTGGGCGACTCATGGTCAATGACATCCGAGTGGGTCAGCTTGAAGTCGGGAGTTCCACTCAAAATGAAAACGCTCTCAACACTCAAATCGATTCGCCAATGCGGAACCACGGGCAAATGCGCCGAAATTACTTTGACCGGCACAGTTGAACTAGAAAACTCCACCGACTCGAGCACAACGGATTCAAATTCGAGCAGCTCCGACAAAACCTCTCCCGCCATGAAACCGCAATTCACGAGCTCAATGTCAGGATCGCTCTTGTTCTCTCTTGATCGCGGCACAGTCCTTTACTCATACCTAAAATCATCTGAGAGCCTGAGCGCAAAGACAACGAGGATTCAGATCGAATCATGCATGGTCACGCGCGTGTCAAACCCAATCGACGAGAACCTTTTGGGGAATTCTCCTCTAGGATGCGACCCCTCGAACGACTTACCAAAGTATTAAGTTCTTAGGTTCACTAAAACCATAGCTTATGGGACGAAAAGGTCACCCGTATTTTTCACGCCCCATCGCGCACTTTCTTGAAATATTTTTCAAGCCCCTACCCATCTCCACACAGATATGATTTACCGTTGAACAACAAATCTTTGATGGGGGAAATCGGGATGGGTAAGTTCAGTCAAATTTTACGTTCAATCGCCAATATCGCTGGCCTGGCACTGCTGGTCGCTGGTGCCGTGGTGTTCGCCGGTTGCGGACAACACAACACTTCGCAAGCGACCGCACCGAACCCGAATATGGGCCAGTCGTTTCAGGTGGTAAAAAACTCGGGCAAACAACAGAACGACGATCTTGCGAATGGTTCAGACCTCGGACGCGGCCCGAATTACCACATCGCGATTGCCCGCTCAGCGCTCGGCAAAGAATTTCTTTTGCAAACCGAATTGATTGATCAGGTACCGGTCGCGGAAGGTTCGTCCCTAAAAAGTCGCATCGTGACTTTTCTCAAACGCGACAATAGCCTTTACATGCTTGAAACGACGACCGGGAACACCGTCACAACCGATTTGCCCCAAAATCTTCTTCTCGCGACTTTCCCGATCGTTCGCTCCGATAGTAATGAAATCGTATTTAACTTTAATGCGGGGATGCCGGTCGTTTACGTCGCCAGCGACATGAACGACTCTGACTTTAACGGCTCCGAATACGATCCCAAAACCGAGTTCCAAGCCCAACAGCTTTATGATAGCTATATCGCCGACGCGCAAGTCGAAGACACCGCGACAGTTCATCGCCTGACGATTCGTCAGGTCGCGCAACTTCAACATGATAAGAACGACACCCTCACTCCTGTTGAAGTCCGGTATTATTTGTCCCCGTACCTCCCCGACAAAACTTATCAACCCTCGGAACAATACGACGACTTCAATCACTACGGATATTTTCAGGTGGCACCACAAATCACTGAATCGGGTGATTCCGTTCAGTACGCGATGCGCTGGGATCCCCGCCAAACAATTACTTATGCTATTTCTGCCAACACCCCTCCGCAATTCGTCGGAGCGGTAAAAGAAGGGGCACTCTACTGGAACAGCATCTTCGGCCGCCAAATGATCAAAGTTATCATGGCGCCGGCGGGAGTGACCGCGCCCAATCCCGATTACAATGTCATTCAATGGGTACCTTACGACACCGCAGGATACGCCTACGCCGACATACAGGCCGACCCACGCACGGGTCAGATTTTGCATGCGCAAGTGTTTATCCCGAGTGCGTTCGTGTTCGGCATGGAAAACGCGATTCATCGGAAAATCCGCAAATTCGCGGCCGATGCAAAATCAGCGGCAACAGTTGCGCGGCTGCGTGCCAACGAAAATTTGGCCGTGCAAAGAGCTGCGTACGCCGAAATCCGCGCCACAGTGGCACACGAAGTCGGCCACACTCTCGGCCTTCGCCATAATTTCGCCGGTTCACTTGCCGCCAACTACACGATGCCCGCGCGCCAGCAATTAATTAAAAATTATTTGCTTAATCCAACCGCCCCGAATCTTCCTAAAAATCTTGTGGTCACAAGCTCTATAATGGACTACTTGCTGCTCGGCGACGACATTATGGTCAGCGAGCAAATCGCCCACGGCGGCGTTCTCAGTCACGATCGCGATGCGATTTTGCTGCTCTACAAAGGGATTCAACCCGCCGACAACAAATGGCCGCTGTTTTGTACGGATTCAGCCACCGACGAATATTACGATTGCAAAACGTTTGACGCTGGCTCATCCGAGGTCTCATTTCAAGCGTGGGAATCTCAATCGGCACTCGCGCATCTGCCAAACTCATTGATTGAACACTACATTGCCGCAAAAACGCCTTTCAAAAATCAAACCATGACGCCCGTTTCTGAAGTGGCTTTGCCTGACCCTAAGGAGGCGGCAATCGAAATGTTGAAGCCGCGTCTCGCGCTTCTTGAACAGCTCACTCCGCAAGCTGGCATTTTGGGCGTGCAGCAAAGTTATGACACTGTTGGCGGATTTAACTCAAGAGAGGTCCAGGCCGCTCAGGCCAACTATCTCATGTCGCAGGTTCAGATTAACGGCGGATTTACCTCGCTTCTTGCATTTCTACCCCCGACCTTTGCCATGACCCAATCCGTCCGCCTCGACCAACTTCTGCGCGGCGTTTATCGAACTGGAGTTGGCAGAGGTGAGCGTCAATTCGCGTTCTCGGATGATGAAATAAAAACTATTGAAGCCAACGGCGCGGAATTTTTCACGGCGTTTGCTTATGAATACAACAAAATCAACCTGGAAATTTTGGCCGGCGAAGGACTGGGCAAATTGCAGTTCCTCAATGATCCGTTGGCAAATAGATTTGGCAATTTTCTGACTAACGTTGCCGAAAAAATCATTTTTTCGATCCAATCCGTGGATGTCGTGGCGAAGGTCGCTTTGCCGGTATTTATGTCG
>DAIDJH010000132.1 GCA_027451425.1 Bdellovibrionales bacterium
GTGGCAAAAGAGTTTGCGGCCGGCGTATACAACGTCAACTGCGCGCTCATCATCGGCAAACGCAAAGAATCAACCGATAAAAAAATATCACTCAATCAAACCTTGCGCGAATTCGACGTGCCAGTTTAAAAATAGCCGTTCAATTAAAAATTGGGTGAATGATGGTACCCGGCAGAATCAAAAAGAATTCCAATCGCAACTTCAAGGTTATAGCGAAAAGTAATCGCCTGTGAAATCGCGCCGATATAATTCATGTTACTTTGTGCCCAATTGTTTAAAAGACTCGAAAGTTGGATGACATCGTTGTAGGTGAAGGCGGTATGGTGGCTCACATGTTGCTGAATAAAACCTGAAATTAATATGTAATCGGCTTGGGTGGTGGCATCGAATTCTGAGGTTTCGGCGTCAACATCGTAAAGCTTGCGAAATGTCGACTCAATTGTATAGGTAAAATCAGCTTCTTGCTGTCTCACCTGTTTTTCGGCGGCAAGAACGCGATAGTGACTGGCTTGCAAGTGGTCCCTTAAGCCAAAGCTGATGGGCATAGTGACTTCCACCCCGACATATGGGCTGTCTGAAGCCATTGGCGGGGTACCCATAGCGATGGTTTGGTCTTCATTCCAACTATCGCCGAGCGTAATAGTCACCACTGGACGAGTGAGAGTCGCACGAGTGGCGCGATCTTGATAGATTGTTTGTTTGAGTTGGTAGAGTCTTGCTAAATAATCATAGTTTCTTTGTTTAGCCGTGATAATGGCCTTTTGTACGTCTTTATATGGTTCCAAATCTTGTTTCATTTGTGCATTGGTTTGCTCAAAATCATCTATGGTTGGGGGGAGTTTTGTGAAGGAGTAGTAGCAAAGGTCGGCAAACGTTGAATTCATGTTTTTATTATTGGCGCTGATTTGATCGTTGTCGGATTGAATGCTCGACTTTAAAAGCGCCAATGCCTTAGGGTCGTCAGTGAGCGGTAGTACGTCTTGCATAAAATCCACGGCTTTTTGATTCAAATCACGTGTGGCTAGGTACGAAGCCCACGAAACATATAAATTAAAAACCTGTGAGGCTACGCTGCCGGCGGTGTAGGGAACATAAGGATCGGTCGATTCGTATAATGCCTGTTGAGCTTTGGCCTCCCACGCGAGCGACTTTGCGTTGTCGAGTGCGGCGCGACCGTCATAAACCGTTTCAGTTGCCGATACGCCAGCGTTCATGTTGTTGGTGCCCGGTAGTGTTTGATTGTATTGATTTCGTGTTTCGCCGGCACTGATATTCACTTGCGGATAAATTGCGTCTTTGTGCGTCCCTTCAGCGTCTAAATTATACGATTCAACGGTGAGATCGTTGGCCTGTTGCTGAGGGTTGTGGGTGACGGCGTCGCCGATGATTCGGTTCAGTGAAATTGCCATGAGCGGACGTGACACGAGCAAAGTTGTAGCGGTTGTGAATAGAATTGCTCGATAGAAACGCCCCATGACTCCCTCAAATCGGCTTGCCAGCATAATGGACTACAACGGGGCTAATATAAAATAGGCAGCTTCACGCCACAATACGGAAAGATTACAATGAATTAGCCAAGAAACGGCTATTCAGCCACAAATTGTCGCAAATTTTCAGCGGGGGAGCGGCCCAGGTAATGGCGAACAGGCCAGTAGGCCGAAATAAAAGCTAGGATCATGCAGCCTAATCCAACTGCTGCGACAAATCCGTAGTGCACTTCTGATGGCAGCGACGAATCGTAATAAACATCCGGCAAAATTTGCAGTGGATACTCAGAAAGAATAAAGCTCAGGCCGAGACCGAGAAGCAATCCAAAAAACATGCCCACTCCAGAAAGAATAAGCCCCATTTTCATAAACAGTGAACGGGTCGCCTTCTGTGAAAGACCGAGGGCCATTAAAAGTCCGATTTCTTTTCGTTTCTGCGAGAGAAGCATGACGAGAACCGTAATGAGCGAAAAAGACGTGATCAGAACGCTCAAACCTAGAAATGTCATCATTGCCGCCTTTTCAAGTCTAAGCGCGAAAAAAAGCGCACGATTGCGATCACCCCAGGTTTCAACTCTAGCGGTGACTCCAATTTTGTTCAAACTCGCGCGAATTCTGTTTGCGACGTTTTCAGCATTATCGGGATTGGCCAAGCGTATTTCAAAGCCGGAGTCTTCTTGGCTGGGTGAGCGAAAGCGCAAGTCTTCGCGCAAGCCAGTCGCAGGGTCGCCCAAGCTGTACAGTACAAGTTCTGAGTCGATGTTTTCCACATCGGTGTTGACGATGTCACGAACGCGCATGCGTTCAAAGCGGGGTGGCGTCCCTGGCGGCATAAGCAAAGTTTCGGGCGGGATCACCATCACTTCATCGCCTTCAAATACATCGAGATTGGCAGCCAAATCGCTACCTAAAATTATTTCGTTGGGACCAAGATTCTTGAGATCGAGATCATCGAGCGAAGGAGTGTGATGATCGCGCGCTTGTATCAGGCGCATCATAAAATCGCGCACGCCTTGATCGGTTGTGCCTTTAATCACTCCACCAGAAAAGCGACCATCGAGACTGCGAACAATAACGTCTTGTTGAATGAATGGCGTGCTGGTAAAGCCCAGTTTTTTAATAGCTATGGCAATTTTATTTAGGCTTGCTGGGTCGGCATGGGCTTTTTCATCGGTGACGACAATGTGCGGTTGAACAGCCAATAGTCTTGTGCGGATGCTGCGGTTAAAACCGTTCATAATGCTGGCGACAATAATGAGTGAAAAAACACCGATCATGGTCGCGATCCAACTGATTCGCGCCATACTCCGAACGACCGAGCCCGATCGTTTCGAGAAAAAATAGCGATAAAAAAACTGTAATTCAATATGCCCAAATATCATAAAACATCGTTTTTAAAGTTTCGGACCAAAGTTCCCATGTGCCGGGATTGTAGTGACCAGCAATTACGGCTCTGGGGTAGATAGGGATGTCTTTCGGGAATGTTGCCCGAAAAGTTCGTAAACTTCGGTACATGTGCACCCGCGAAGTCACCAAAATGACATCACGACAATGTAGGGCTTCAACAATTGGCAGACTCTGTTCTGCATTGCCATAGGTTGTAAGAGAGTGCTTTTCAAGAATGACGTCGTGCGGGTCGACCACTCCGTAGAACGGCCACTGGGGGAAAATCCCCGGCAGATCGGCTTGTTTGTAAACTCCTGAAATAATCAATTTTCGAACCCGTTTTTGCCCGAGTAAACTAAACCCCTCGGGGATGCGCGCGCTCGCGCCGGTCAAAACAATCGCACAATCGGCGTGCCGGGCGTCTGTCCAAGAGGTGACTTTCGTTTGCAAAATTCGTTCACGATCGCGTGCAAACTGAAACACAACAATTGCCACCAAAACTGCCGTCACGAAAAAAATCTGTCGGGCCGACAATCTCATTATTGGTGTCGAATCAGTGGCGACGAGCGATTACTTCAATTTCAACTTTCACGCCTTTGGGTAAGCCCGCTACCGCTACGGTCGAACGTGCCGGCGGATTTTTGCTGAAGTGTCGCCCATACACTTCGTTCACAGTGGTGAAATCCGCCATATTGGTAAGAAAAATTGTTGTTTTCACCACATGTTCGAATTTCATATCGGCGGCGGCGAGGACCGCGCCAATGTTTAACATTACTTGTTCCGTTTGCTCCTTCACTCCACCCGACACCACCTCGCCGGTTTCGGCGTTAAGGCCGATTTGTCCCGAGCAGAACAAGAAATCACCCATTTCAACCGCCTGGGAATACGGCCCGATCGGCGCGGGGGCGCTGTCTGATTTTACGATTCTTTTTGTCATGTCGTGACTCCTTCCGCGCATCGGCGCCGTACGTTTAACTTCGGCTCGCGCTATTAAAAATAGAACAATATGCCGGCTTGAAGTGGACTGTCGCCGATTGTACGCACGCGCACTTGGCTCGAGATCGAGTCTACTCCCATACCAGCTTCGAAACTAAAAGCTAAGTTTTCAAGGCCGGTGAAGAAGAATTCGCAACCGACGATGGCAGAAAGTTCAAATCCCGACTGTGTGCTACTGCCATTGGATTGAGTGCTGATAAGACCGCCCGCCGATCCCATGTAAAAGTTGAGATTTTCTTCGGTGAAAATAATCCGGTGAACGTTGACTTGAAAACCAAAGTTGGAGTTATTTTGCTCGGTATCCACACCCAATTCGGCACCCAGAGCGAGTTTTGAGTTTGGGTAATAGCGAACCGCGAGACTGGGTATGTTTGTAGAAAATTGATTGGCGTACCCTATGCCTAAGCGGTTACTTAGATCTTTAGCTTGTGCCACCGTAGGAGTGAGCATAAACCCTGCGGTAAATCCAGCGAATGCGAGCGCGACTGTGGCCATAGCGATGGCTTTTGTTAACAGTCGGTACTGTCGTTTTTTGGTTTGCATGAAGATCCCCTCGATGAACGTCAGTGATGCGGGAGCACTTTCATATTAACATCCTAAGCAAGTGAAATATCAACACTTTATTTTCTTGCACACCCGGTATTTGAAGGCTAAAAATTCGGTTCCGCTAATGTGGGCCCGTAGCTCAGCTGGGAGAGCGCTAGCATGGCATGTTAGAGGTCACCGGTTCGATCCCGGTCGGGTCCACCACTTTTGTCAACCGTGAAGAGCCGAATAGCCTGAAGAACCACCGATCCTAAATTTTGGTATTCAAATTTCCGATAGTAAAACTAGAGGTGTGTATCACTGGTTTTTTAACTAAAAAGGCAATCGCGACATTTTCGTTGGTGGCGCTAACAGCGCTCGCGACGCTTACGGCGTGTCAAAGTAAAATAAATGCTGTGCTTTCGTCTGGGTCAAGTGACGTCACCAGTTGGACAAACTCCACAGCATCGACGACAGTTACGGCGCCGATTCCGAATGGCACCTACAGCGGTAACGCTTGCCTTCTCACTGACTCAAATCTAGTTGCTTCAAACATCGCAAATGGCGTGAGCATATTTGGTGTTACGGGTAACTACAATGGCGCTTTTGACACAGCCATGGCCTCAGGTGCCTTACGTGATCCGGGCATGCAAGTGAACCCCTACGCAACAGTCCAACCCACATCGAGCCAAATCACTCTTCAACAAGAGAACACGACCTACGCGACAAGCGCTTTGCCGACAACGGGCGGTTATTACTACCGTGATATTCCCAGCCAAGAAAACGATGACGATGGATATCTAGGCGCAAACTGCGCGTACGCCCCAAGGCCTATAAATAATTGCGGTGGTAGAGCTCAATCGACGATTGCCGCTGATATTACCGATTGCGCGAGTAAAAACCCAACCGCATCGACTTGGAATGGCGCAACCGAGTGTAACGGCGGCCAGGGGACATGGCAGCTTGTGGCCCGCGACGGAACAAACAAAGAGGTCTGGCAAGACGAACGCACAGGGCTTTTGTGGAGTTCTGAAGTTTCAACATTTATGAATTGGTGCCAAGCCAGTGGCAACACCGAAGATGGGCCGGTCACATTTTCTCAGGCCTATCATTCAATAGCTGGCACGCCGATCGCCGGTAATGGCACAATTGGAGCGATTGCAGGCGGAGTATCATCATTGACGGATACGATCACAATTCAATTAACAAGTGCCACGACACTTACTGTTTCAGACACGGCCGGCACGCCAAATTGCGGCTCGGGCTCTATCACATCGGGTGGATTAACAACAACTGCGGGGTCGACCGTTACATG
>DAIDJH010000133.1 GCA_027451425.1 Bdellovibrionales bacterium
ACATTCCCGACGAAAATAAAGACGGCGATGGTTACTACGGTATGAATTGTGGTTATGCCCCAAGGCCCACGACGAATTGCGGGGGCACAACGCAGTCGTCGATTGCGGCTGACATTACCGATTGTGCGACAAAAAACCCAACCACTTCGACTTGGAATGGCGCAACCGATTGTAACGGCGGCCAAGGCACCTGGAAGCTTGTGGCTCGCGACGGCGCTAACAAAGAAGTTTGGCAAGACGAGCGCACAGGACTTTTGTGGAGTTCTGATGTATCAACCAGCGCTACGTGGTGTAACGCAAGTGGCAACACGCAAAATGCACCCGTGACCCTTTATCAAGCTTACCACACGTCGGCCGGCACACCAATAATAGGTTCTGGCACAATTGGCGCAATTTCAGGTGGGTCATCATCACCTTCTGATACCATTACAATTAAATTCACAAGTGCCACGGCATTTACCGTATCAGATACGGCTGGGACGCCAAATTGCGGTTCAGGTTCGATTAGCGTGGGTAGCCTCATGACAACCGCTGGTTCGACTGTTACGTGGTCGAGTTCTGGCTATTGTAGTTTTACGATCACGCAAGGTACGACTAATTTTGCAAGTGGCGATGCGTTTGTGATCGCAAGCACACCAGCATTAAATTACAGTTGCGCACCAGGCGCGGCATCAGGTCTTCAACCGGCAAGTCCTGTGAGTTACTGCGCCGAAGCCGCGGGTCTTAACCCCGCATCGGGCGAAACGTGGAGTCCTGCTTCATACTTTGCCGCAAAAGGCGGCATGGGTGAAAATTCAACCCCGAGTGTGAGATGGCGCCTGCCCACAATTCATGATTTTGATTTAGCCGAGGTCGATGGCATTCGCATGGTCATGCCAGACATGGGAATTGCTGGTAGCGGTCGCCCGAATATAGATGCGTCGCCTGGCGAGAGTCATTACGAGTGGTCTGCGTCGGTCAACTCGCTCAACCGCAACTACTCGTGGATTTTCAACGGCAACCTCGGCGACGTGAGCAGCCTCAACCGCAACACTCACGAATGCGGTCCGGTGCGTTGGGCGTTAGGCGTGGTAGATTATGATTTTGTAATTAGTTTTATTGGCCGAGCGCGTGTCGCGCGAGGCCCGCGAAGACGGAAAGTGGATGTGAGCTGATGGGCAGTGGGTGCTTGTTTTACCGCCGAAGGCGGTCGAATTTTTAAAAAATATAAGGCAAAAATATAACGGTTAAGAGAGAAATAAATTGGGCCGCAATCAACATCTAAATATCTATCAAGACACTTATCGATTTTGTCGCGAGATTTTTCGTCTAAAGCAAAAGTTTCCGAAAACCTTGAAATACGATTTAGGTGAGAAATTGGGAACTTCGGCTTTGAATGTAATGAAGCACATCATCGTTGCCAATGGTTCGAAAGAAAAAGCCAAACCGCTTCGCGCGATGGCTCTTGAAATCGATAGTCTCTGGGTTTTTTTGCGTATGGCCTACGACTTTCAAGCGATTAGCCAGGGTGAATTTCAAGTGGTCTCTGAGATTCTCTTTGAAATTTCTGAACAAAACAAAAAGTGGCTAGCCTGGTCGGTGAAGACAAATACTGAACCAACAGCGCGCGGCGAGTTTCAAAAAGATATTGATCTCGGCGATGCGGTAAAATAATATTCATTTGGGTTCTTATGACAGAGTCTCGTGGCTCGTAGTTGAGCGGCGGGAGCGTTCAAAGAATCTCCCACGGGAGTTCTCTTGCGCGAAGGGCTTTCTCTTTTTGCAAGTTTTAAGCGACGAATCGGCGTCTCGGTTTAATAAACCTCACGTCGAGGGAAGCGGAAAAGAACGGGTGAGCGTTGAAGTGGTCTGCGTCGGTCAACTCAAACAACCGCAACAACTCGTGGAATTTCAACGGCAACAACGGCAACGTGAACAACAACAACCGCAACAACACAAATGCGGTCCGGTGCGTTGGGCGTTAGGCGCGGGAGAAGAAGAAACCCAAACGGGCCTCGGCGAATTTTGTGTGTGAAACACAAGCACGAGGCTCGTTTCTTTTTTTGCATTCAGCCGTGTGTCGAATGCGAGGCCTTATAGATGGAATTTTCTGACATTTGTAAAGCTTATAAAAAGTGTGCGAAGGGCAAACGGCGAAGCGGCGATTGCAGTCGCTTTGAGATGCGTCTTGGGCGTGAGCTGTACCTTCTAGAAAAGGAGATAAACTCCGGCAAATACAAACCTGCCGCAGGCAAGTGTTTTATCGTTACAAAACCGCGCGTGCGCGAAATATGGGCATCGACCTTTCGCGACCGAGTGGTTCACCATCTCATTGTCAAACCGCTCGAACTAATTTGGGAGCCGAAATTTCATCCAAAATCGTTTGCGTGTCGAAAAGGTAAGGGCCTTCACGCCGCGATTGAAGATTTTAAAAAGCAAGTTCGGAGTATTAGCCAAGGCGGCATGAAAGAAGTTTGGGCTCTCCAACTTGATATCGAATCATTCTTTTTTACGATTGATCGCGATATTTTAAAAAATCTATTTTTAAGCCAAATCCATGATCCTGAAGTTAGACGGCTAATCGTGCTGCAATTTGTAACTGATCCACGAGCTAATTTCAAAAAGGTCGGTGATCAAGCTCTCTTTAAACACTTGCCCCCTGAAAAATCATGGCATTCACGGCGGCCACGCCAGGGAATACCGATTGGCAATTTGACAAGTCAGTTCGGCGCCAATTTATATTTGAATAAACTCGATCACTTTATCGGTCGAAGGCTTAGGCCAAAGGGATATCTGCGGTACATGGACGATATGACATTGCTTGATACCGATCCAGAGCGGTTACAAACAATGATCGCCGTCGTCGATGAGTGGCTTAAGGTGTGCCGTCGCCAAACGCTCAATCCTACGAAAACTATTTTGAAACCGTTGCGAGATGGAATTAAGTATTTGGGTTTTGAGCTTCGGCAGGTGGACTCTCCGCGCGAGCCGCTCATTGTTTTACCTCAAGGGGAGAAAAAGGCAAAGTTGGTCGATGAGGCCAAACGACTCGAAAGACTATATTTTAACCCCATCAAGGCCCACGAGGTCGCATTTTTCGTTCACCACCGAAACCGCCGTGAGTTTCAAAGATTGAATTCTAGGCTTGGATTGCTAGCTCACTGCGAGTCCTATAGGCTTCGCCAATCGACCTTAGTGCGCTTGAGCCATGTTTTTAAGGTTGATAAGCCCGACGCACTTTTAACGGTTCGAAAAGACTTTGGCAGCGTGAAGATTTAGCTTTACTTATACTACTCTATAAGTTATAGTATCTTATAAGTAGCGACGGGGATGGGTTGGCACGTAGAGATGACGGACGAAGCTGAGAAGAAACTCATCGCCGACATTGAGGCTCAATTGATCACAAGAGAAGATCGGGCCGTTATCATAAAGTGGATCACTGACGTCGAAGAAAATGGCATTTCTGTGGCGCAGGCAAATCGCTCCTGGCGCGACCATGAGCTTGACGGAAAGTGGGCTGGTTACAGAGCGATCTCATTTTCATTTGTCGGGCGGGTGATCTATCGGGTTATAGATGAAAAGGTGATTGTGCAGGTTGTGAGAGTGACCCACGATCACGATTATGCATAGAAAGGGGTTTTATTATGGGAAAGCGAATGCGAGCTGTATTAGACGAACATTTACCGGGAGAATCAACGCCAGGAGAACTACTTCGGGGCTTACGCAAGCGTGACGGATTCACCCTAAAGGATTTAGAAGAAATCACGGGCATTAAAGAAAGCAATTTGAGCGCGATTGAAAACGGTCACGTTGAAATGACTCAATACTATGCTGAGACATTTGCAGCCGCTCTCGGCGTGCAGCCGACTCTATTTTTGTATCCCAACGGAAAATTCGCAAAGGACGACCGGTTGTTAGAAATCGAACACAAAGCAAAGCTCATGCGCAGACATGGATAGCTTTTTACGATCAGGTCGGCGGTCTCACGCCGAATGAATTCGCGGCTCAACCAACGCGCAGTGACTCACACTGACGCTGGTACAAAGATGGGTCGCAGGTCGCCCGCGGCAACGCCAAAGTCGTTGGCACGACAGCCGCGAGGGGACGGAGAAAGACGGCGCGAAAGGCGCGAGCGGCAACTCAAAAATCAGGAGGGTTTAAAATTGAAACTTAAAGCAGCGGGCCTTTGTCTTGAATTCGAGCGAGAATTTCATCGTAGGCATGAACGGCGAGAGCGATGAATCGATCTATATCGGCGACTTTTAAATCAGGCGGTTCAACTGGCGTGTCCGGATACCGAAAAACGGCAGCATAAGGAATAAGTTCAATTGCCGGCATCAGCATGTGCGAAAGCTCGGCGTCGATTTGGCTGACGAGTTCGAGAATATAAACAAGGTCGTGTTTTTTTTCGAATTTCCTTCCGTGGTGGGTCAAAAATCCTTTGAGTGATTTTTCAATGGCCTGTTGGCAATGAAATGCGATCGGATTAAACGCAATTTTGTTTTCGCTGGCACGTACATAACGTGCCATGAACAGGTCTTCGTCAGCTTTGCGAAACCATGCCTGAACGGATTTACTAAGGGCCAAACTGAAGCTCTCTTCCCTCGGTGTACACGGTGTTGGCGATAGTGTTGATTTCGCCCTTCCACTCATCAAATTCTTTTTCTGTGTAGACGAAGATGTCAACGGCAATAAGTAGACCCCAAAGAGCTTTTCGTGCTTCAACCATTCGTTCGGCCGCAGTCACATTGGAATTTTCAACAAGCATAAAAAGATCGTAGTCACTCTCGTTACAATGAGTACCGTTTGCCCGTGAACCGAAAAGATATATTTTTTTCGGATGAAATCGTTCCGTCAGTCTTTGAGCGGCCATTTTGAGTTTGGGGTCAGTGTTTTCAGCCATAACGTCGATGGGATTTGTCATCGTGCGACCTCCAAATAGGATAGGCCCTCATCCTTACGGATGAGAGCCTTGAGTTCAACAACACTAGCTAACAAACGCATACAGAATCACCTCATATTAAGATGCAGTTGCGCTCGGAAGTCTAGGCAGCTTGGGATGTCGCCGCCTGCGCGGCCGCAGCGAATTTATTCTCGGCGGCTTCAATCGCGCGGGCGACTTTTTCCTGCGCCTCACGTTCTTGAGCCGCTTGCTCCTCAGCGAGCTTTCGTGCCTTCTCCTCGTCTCGTTTCATCGCGAGCTTTTCTTGATGAACCGAACCGTGCGAACATTTCGCAATTGAGGCGCAAGCACGATAGCTTAAACCACTTTTGAGAAGCTTTCTGATTAAATCAGAATCCCTGAGCTTCTTTCTCCCGATCAATCTGCCTTTCGCGCGCGCATTGGCTAAACCATTTTTGACTCTCTCGGCAATGAGATCGCGTTCGAGTTGCGCGATCGCCGAAATGATCACAAAGACGGCTTTTCCAATCGGCGAGTTCGTATCGATCCGCTCGGTGAGCGATGAAAAATTCGTATTGTTTTTCTTCATGTCCTCAAGTCCCGCGAGGAGGTGTGTCGTACTCCTTGCAAAACGAGAAAATGAATAAACAACTA
>DAIDJH010000134.1 GCA_027451425.1 Bdellovibrionales bacterium
GTTGGCCACGTTGGCACACGCTACCAGCAAGACCAGAGCGATGGATCCCATGAGGACCCACAGGACGTTGCCGATATCGCCGACGACGTCTTTCTTCAGCGAGTGAAGGTCGGGCGTGAAGTGGGCCTGCTCGAAAAGCGCCGCGCTGAAGCCCTCCGGAGGCGGAAAGCTGCGAATGGCGATAGGGATCAGGCGAGCAAGGTCGGCATCGGCCTGCTGCAGCGTGACTCCCGGCTTGAGGCACCAGAGTTGAAGTTCATCGACGCATCCGAATTACCGGACGCCACCACTGTAGTACTGTTCGGGGCGCTCGCGGGATCAGTCCATTGAACTGCCGAGTCGCCGACAGCCTCCGCGCACGCACAAGCGCCAACTGTAAGAACCATTACAACCGCCAACAGTCTCATGTCGGCATCAAACAATAATAGTGCAGTTCGGTCAACGAGGTGAACTTCCACATATGAGGTAATTATGAACATCATGGTTACTTAACAATTACTCTCCTCCATATTTTTCATACGCTTTTTTAAAGCAAGCACATGGCATGACCGTTGCAAATACGCCATGTCGGACGTGTTAATTATTTTTCGCGTGAGGCAACGGCAGGCCAAAGATTTGGCGTGCGGCCAGCGACCTGAGGGGCTTTGCGCAGAGGAGAAAAGTTATGAAGAGTACAAGTCTAGTGGTGGGCACCGCTATAGTCCTCCTGTTTGGATGCGCGCCCCGCTCACATTCCACAAAAAATCAAGCTCCCCCGAGCAGCACCACCGCAAACCACAGCCCGCCAACCAAAAATTCGCAGGCAGACCAGACTCAAACGTCAAATCCTACGCGAGGCGGACTCCTCACCCCTATTTCTGTTACGGCTGCGGTGATTGGAGCGCAGGCAAGACTTGGCGAAATTCCAAACGATATCCCTCCCGCCACCGCCATCAATACAAAGGGCGGCCGCCTGCTCGTTGGGTACTTAAGGGGTACGTTCTCTGGCGAGTCCGTGGTCGATCAGATTTTTGAATCGGAAAAATCGGCACCCTACCGATTGGCTGAAATCTCCGCAGCCATCGTAAAACTGCGCAATGCCGGTCAATTCACAGCCGAAGATGAAGACAAAGTACAGTTGCTCCAAACAGCGGTGAACAAGCGTCTGATTCAAACAATTAGTTATCATGAAAAAATGGATCGATGGATCAAGTATGGAGTATCAGCCGGTTTGGGAGTTGTCGCCGGATTTTATGCGCCTGAGCTTATCGATGCCGGCAGCGGCGTACTCGAGTCCCCGATCGTACAAGGTCCCAAAAACGTCATCACAAAAGGCTGGGAGGCTTTCGTTAATGGTGTTAAACGTAGCTATAAATTTGGCTATGACACAACCACCTCACTTTTTAGACGCGGTGGTAAAGTTGCAGCCGAAGAAGCCGCAACAGCAGCTGGCGAGAGAGTTGTCGGAGAAGAAGTGGTTCAAACTGCGGATCAAGCGGCAGCGCCGACCGCCGCACAAGCCGAAGAAACCGCAGCGGCGGAAGCAGCTGTTGATCAAGCCGCGCAAGAATCAAGACCCGAAACTACCGACGATCTCGCCGGTACTGTGGGCGAAGGCGCTGATGAGACTCAAGAAGTGCCTTCACTCACTGAAACTGTCACCCAACCCAGTCAACCAGGCGAATCGGCTGCATCTCCTAAAGAGTCAGCCACAACACCCAAAGCTAAATCGAGTTTATATAGTCGGATTATGGGAACTTATAAATCACGCATTAACCGCCTAACGCCTGAGGAAGTCGTCGTGCGGGATGTGGCGCGTGCACTGAGCTCTCCGGAATTGGCTCGTGGGTTTGAAGTGATTCGCGTCCCCGACGAACAACTCGCTGCCATAAAAACACTGAAGTTCAGTCGCACCGGCGTCCCGGGTTTTCGAATGAATCAAATGGAAAACAGTTCATTCTTGACTGTTCGAACCGCCGCCAAAGACGGTTACGAGTACTTTTACGTGAGAGGCCGTGCGATCGAAACGATTACCGACGATGGACGTAAAATTGTCACGTCAGGCCCCACCATTATCAACATAGCTGCCAATCGCATGCGTGGATGGGCAAATGACACCGTCGGCTTTTTTAAGAACAGCGCAAGCAAAGTAAAAAGTGCGACTTTAAATTCGCAGGTCGTTCAAGCGCTCACAAGCCAAGCCGGCCAGCGCTGGATTCAATCGACAGCTGTTGGTGGCGCGACAAGCATGTTGACCCTGTGGGCATTGAACCCCATCGATACGCGCTACTTAACAGTCAACGATTATTTACTCGCACTCTCTAAAAAAGGAATAAACTTAAATGATTTCCCTGACGAATTGCGGACGGAACTGCAAAACGAAGCGAAAGTCCCCCAAAAATTGGCTCAACCGGTCGATTAGACAAGGGCTCATGGCGCTGATGACACTGACGATAGGAGCACAGACGGCATTCGGTGGAGAGGCAGCAGGTATGCAAACGGATCGCGAAATTCAAACGCTCGAAACGTACCTGCGAATTCGCGATGGCGTGGCACCCTCCACCGATATTGGCGTGATACACAAAGCCTTTGATAATTACTGGAGCTCGCTACTCTACACCGACAAAATCACGAATGAACTGTCAAGTCATTCAGCCAATTGTGAACGATTTAACAAACTGTATTCAGTGATTGGCGGCCAATTGGTCGAATATTATGGGCAACTGATCTCCCCACAGATTTGGTTGGCCGACCGCGGAGCGGCTTTCGCGCTCAAACAAAATATCGAAGGCCGCCTCTACACGCTCAAACTTTTCGAAACGGCGCTTTTCAGCTTGGCCCTCTCAGGCAATGAAGGCGGCATTTCGGAACTTGACCCTTTGGCGAAAGAATATTGCGTCACCAATGGGCGACAGAATTGGTTGTCGGCGTTGGTGACTACTCACAACGATTTGCAAATTCTCCACGAAACCGTTTTTGGTCTTCGCAGCGCCACGGACTTTAACAGTTCGGCTGATATCGTGAGACGGTTGGGCGAGAAGGCTCAACGGCGCCATCGTATCGAACGCATCGCATGGAACGTCAGTGAATTGGCCGGCTCGATTGTTCTCTGGTTCAAAGGCATAGCACCGGTTCTAAGGCGAGCCTCGGCTGATGTTGAATCGCCCGCCCTTCGCTTTGTAATTTCGGTGGCGGCGGTGGCCGCGTATTCCGTCGCATTTACGAAATTTGACAGCGAAGCTTCGAAACACCTCCCGTTTTTACAACCGGGTCCTTCACTCAAAGGGATGACGCTTTCGAAGTGGAATTCACTTATCTCGAAAGGCGAGGAGGTCACGCGAACCAAGCTCAACTCACCACGACTCTATTTTGCCTATCTAAAGTTGATCGCAGTTTTGGATCGGCAAGCGGCATACGGTTTTCTCATCCAAAATCAAAACTTTTTAGCCGGGATGGAGAAAAAGTACGGCTCTATCGATACGGCATTGATTCATTTAAAGGAGGAACAGGAAAATGAAACCATTAATCAACGGACGGGCTAAAATCCCGCTAATAGCGACCAGTTTGACTCTTGCTACTGGCCTGATGATGTCGGTTGGAATCGCAAACGCGATTGAACCGGTGTCTCCCAGCTCCACAGAAGTTCAAGCGCAAGTCGGTCAACGCATACAACAGCTCACTCGCGGTGACGCCGAGTATTCGAAGGAATTGCAATACCGGATTCAGGATAGCTTCGGTGTGACCGCGTCTTGTGGAGACGAAATCTTCTCGACGCAGGCGAAAAATCTTGATTGCGTCCAAGGTTTGCAAAATCTTGAATTGGCCCTGTCGCAACTTGATTCGGACGCGCAGCGACTCGTCCGCGAAGTTTATATTCAGATCAGTGACTCCGCACAGTGGGGCGGTCTCACCTACTCAGATCAAGAGTTGGCAATTCCGTTTCAGGCCCCGCCAAATGTGATGGCTGAGTTCATTAATAAAGAGGTCAAACTGTTAAACAATGTCAACCTCGCCGATGTTCGAAAGGACAATAACGTTGCCGCCCATAAAATCGAGAGCAAATATTTCGTACGCGTCAGTTCAGCTCCCGATTTACAGCCTATCGTTTATCACGATGGCCTCGAGAGACTCAATTTTGCGCTCGCGACACTTTTCGTGAAAGATGCTCCAAGCCCGGAAGAAGCGGCCAAGCTAGGGTTTGATCGCGTGATTCTCGGTACGCAAAATAGAAACCTTTACGAAGATGAAGGTGAATTGCGCACGGAACTCAATGCGACAGACAGTCCTGTCGAAATGCAGCTGCGAATGATCAGCCAAATTGCCCAACCCAAATCCCATTGGTACGAACATTTGGATCCGAGCAAATTAAGCGGCAGCTCATACACGTGGGAGCATATCTCTAAATTTCGCGATAACCGTCGGCAAGCCCGCGAGGCACTGGAGTGGTTGGAAGAAAACGCACCGCAGATGCATGTGACTTGCAACTTGAAGTCCAGCGAGCGCTACTCCATCGATATGGCAAAGTGTGAACGGGGCGTGACAATGATCCAACACACCATCGCTAAATATCAGTTAACCGATCGGACACCGGCGTTTCAAAACCTCATTGTCGGCTCTCTGTGGTTCAGTTCGGTGCTCCCACAAAAATATCGAGACGCCATGCTAATTAAATACAATGCAAGTGAGAAGACTGTTTACCGTGCTCTCGTACAGAAATAGGAATTATGAACCGATTAATATATCTGCTCGTTTGTCTATTCTTGATAGACGGGCAGATGGCGAGCGCCATCAGACTCATCCCATGGAAGAAGTCGTCCAACGAATGTACGACGTTTCTACTGCCAGAGCCACGCGACGCGAAGTTGACTTCAAACGAAGCCTTGCTCACATTGATAAACGACTCACCGGCGCTCGTAAAACGGATGGGTCGCGAAGACAACCCCCCGGCTTGGTCGAAACTTTTAAATGACTATTTAATCCCGGCACGACGATCACACTCCGACGAACTCGCTATCGCATTTTATGGGCCGGGCAACTCCGGAAAATCCACGATATTGAACTCTCTCGTCAAGCAAACAGCGGTTTCAAAAATTGACTTTTCTGAAGGTACGACAACTTCTCGCCCTATTTTTCTTGTGAATTCGGCGCTCGCACAGGGCCCAATTCTGACTCAGCGTTTTGGCCGCAATCTGATCCCCTGGCAGTCGCCCACTATGGCCGTGCAATCCGGCCCGCCGGTCGTATTTCGAATTCAAAAATTCTACAAGCACCTCATTATGATCGACGCGCCCTCAAACGATATTGTTCGCTTCCATGACACAGCCGCATTGGCCGTGCGTTGGGCCGATATCATCGCCTATGTCTTTACCTACACGAACTACCGAAATGAACTAAATTTGAGAAGTTTACGCGACACTTTTCAACAAGTTGGCAACAAGCCCGTCATCATAATCTACCGCGCGCCCTCGTCGATGCCAAAGCGCGATGCATTTGCACATATGCAAGAAATTGCAA
>DAIDJH010000135.1 GCA_027451425.1 Bdellovibrionales bacterium
CGAGTTCGCGAAGTTGTTGGGCAAGCATCTTTACGGTGATCCCTTTGATTTCGCGCTTAAGCTCCCCAAAACGTTTTTTCGAATCGCGCAGATGCCAAATAATAACAGGCTTCCACTTGCCGCCAATAATTCGAATCGCAAGTTCAACCGGGCAATGAACGGACGCGAGGGCCCGCTTGGCACCGCCGGTCTTCATTTTTTTGACAAGAGCAATCTCCTGATCGCTGATTTTACAATTGCTGGTGTCTTCTCCACTGACCTCTTTGATTTCTAACACGATGGAACTCCTTAATTTTTTCTTTTTGAATGATATTGTTTGTATTAACGCATACATTTAATTATGAAAACAAGCGAATCATAACTGTAAGGACTGGTGATGAAAAGTTAATTGTCGCTAACAGAACTGTGCGTCGATATGCTAATGGTTTCAAGTTCCGCGAGTAAACGGAGGGCGAAGTGACATCAACAACAGTGACGCCGGATGCTGAATCCGTTGGCTTTTCTTTGCCGGGCGTGATCGCTGCGAAACTTCGCGGGCGTGAATTATTCGGGCATCCGATCGGGCTGTACATTTTATTTCTGACCGAAATGTGGGAGCGGTTTTCGTACTATGGTATGCGTGCGCTTCTTATCATGTATATGACCAAATATCTGTTGGTTGATCCCGCTCGAGCACAACTTGTCTTTGGTTTTTCGGGCCTTGAACACTTACTCAGCGCGATTTTTGGTAAACTTAGCGTGCAAGCGATCGGCTCGCAAATTTACGGTCTCTATACGGCGTTTGTTTATTTTACTCCGTTTTTCGGCGGCATGCTTGCCGATAAAGTTTGGGGCCAGCATAAATCGGTTTTTGTCGGCGGAATTTTGATGGCGATCGGTCATTTTTTGATGGCATCGGAGCGTTTTTTTCTTTTGGCGCTGCTCTTTTTAATTTTAGGCTGCGGGTGTTTTAAGCCGAACATCTCCACGCAAGTCGGCAATTTGTACCCTGAGGGAGACAATCGCCGTGACGGTGCGTTCACGATTTTCTATATGGGCATCAACCTTGGCGCGGTGTTTTCGCCGCTGGTGTGCGGAACTTTCGGGCAAATGGTCGGTTGGGACTATGGGTTCGGCGCGGCGGGCATCGGAATGTTACTCGGGGTAATTATTTATTGGTTAGGATCGGGGCTTGTTCCGCGTGGACAAATGATGGCAGACGGAAGTGTGGCAAAACCCGTGAAATCGCGCGAAGAGGTGAACAAAGAGCCGCTCACGAAACAAGATTGGCGGCAAATTTGGGCGCTTGTGATACTTTGTCTTTTTAACGTCGCATTTTGGGCTATTTACGAGCAACAGGGCAATACGCTTCAACTGTGGGCGGCGGATCGCACAAACTGGCATCTTTTGGGATTCAATATCCCATCGAGCTGGTATCAATCGTTCAACCCGGCTTACATTATTATCTTTGCCCCGTTTCTCGACATATTTTGGAATTGGCAATCTAAGCGCGGCAAAGAGCCTTCAACCGTTATCAAAATGGGGATTGGCTGCCTGCTCTGCGGGCTTGCCTACTTGATTATGATTGCGGCGGCGCGAATTGTTTCTCCGGGTGAGCGCGGCAGCGTGATGTGGCTTGCCACAACGACTTGGGTTTTCACGATGGGGGAACTCTACTTGTCGCCGACGGGGCTTTCGCTTGTCACCAAAGTGGCGCCAAAGCGACTTGTCAACACGATGATGGGCGTATGGTTTTTCTCATATTTTCTCGGCGATTGGTTCGCCGGCGATATCGGAATGCTCTACAATGTGATAACAAAAGAGCACTTCTTTGCATTTCTGACCACAATAGGAGTGGCGACGGGCTTCATTTTCTTTTTGCTCAAACGGCCGCTCAGTCGTAGCATAGGGACCGAGATTTAGACATGAAGGGTACTCTCTCGTTATTTTGTTTTTTATTCGTGATTTGCGCTTGGGGACACGCGGGCGAAGTGCGTGAAGGCCGAGGCAAGGTTATGGGCGCGCGCGCACTCCTGACTGAAATTCCCTCGACTCTTTATCGGTGTAGACATCCCCATAATGGGTCTACCCCCGATGAAGTACAAAACATTAAAGCTTCGGTCGCAAGCGGCCAAGCTCATCGTTAATAACATACGGGCCCTGGCGCCTTAAGGAGAAGACATGTCAGATTCTTTGTCTCACGCACAAGCGTCGGAGAACTCGGGTGAAACCACGAGTCTTGTGCGGCAGCTGGGGTTGTGGTCCGCCGTTTTCATGTGCATGGGGAGTGAGATCGGGTCCGGCGTATTTTTGGTTTCATCGGACATTGCAAGTGCGTTGAGTTCGCCGATGATGGGGCTCCTCGTATGGGTCGTGGCCGGAGCAATTTCTCTGGCGGGCGCATTGATTTTTGCTGAGCTTGGGACAATGTTCCCGCGTGCGGGCGGACAATACGTGTTTTTGCGTGAATCGTATCATCCGCTTCTTGCGTTTTTGTACGGATGGACGCTTATTTTCGTGATTCAGGCGGGCACGATCGCGGGACTTGCTGCCGCGTTTGCGAAATTCATGTCGCCATTTTTTCCACTGACTCAAGCCGGTAAAGATGTTGAGGCGACAATAATTATTATTGTTCTGACGTTAATGAATTTTGTCGGGATTAAGCGGGGGGCGCAACTTCTCGACGCCGTCTGATCATATTTGGGTTGGTCGCCATTGTTGTACTTTATAAAATCGTTTTTTGGCGCGCCATCAGCCTTGAATTTTTGCAAACCCATCAAGCGCAGTGGCAAATCTATTATTTGGCTCACCCATGGTCCGCCGTTTTTATTTTCGCTTTGGTCTATATCTTTTTGACGTCAATATCTTTTCCTGGCGCAACGGTGTTCACGCTTTTGGGCGGTGGTTTGTTTGGCCGCGTAGTCGGCACTGCCGTGTGTTCGGTCGCCTCGACAATTGGCGCAACCATCGCCTTCTTACTTGCACGTTGGATATTTCGTAGCATGCTCGAAGAACGCCACAGTGAAAGACTTAAGACGTTGCGCGAAGGAGTGGCGAGAAACGAAATCGCTTATTTGCTATCGCTACGTTTAAATCCGATCATGCCCTTTTGGTTGATTAATCTTTTGATGGGCCTCACCTCGATTTCTACCTTAAGATATTTTTGGGTCAGTCAGTTGGGGATGATTCCTGGCGCGATTTTATACGTGAACGCCGGCACCAAGCTCGCGCACTTGAAGTCGATTCGCGACGTGGTCACTCCATCTGTTCTGAGCTCTTTTTTGCTTTTGGCCGCATTTCCCATCGTTGTTCGATTGATAATGACCAATTTGGCAAAACGAATTCCGCGTCGCGCGGATTCTTCGGATACGTCATGCACGCGATAGACCCGTTGAAAACTATAGCCTGCGGGCGGTCATAAAAAAATCAAAGCGCAACCGATCGGCAGAAAAATCCAGTATTCTATGGGAGCGACCAAGAACCATCTCGGGTGCCATGGGATGTACTTCTTCTTAAACTTTTTGATACCGTAACCGGGGTTAATGACAAACCATAAAAAATCCTCGGCGATCCAAAATATGATAAAACCGCCGATCACGCGGGCTTCTTGCCAAGAGCTCCATCGATGGAAAAAGAAAAAGGGTATATGAAAAAATAAAATAACGAAGCTCAAAACCCAAGCGTGATAACCGGTCATCGGACGTCCGCCAAAAAACACATCCAAAAGCCAGTGCTTTTCAATTCGCCAGGTCGGGAGATTTTTTGCCCACCCTTCTGTACCTTCAATTTGTACTTCGACCTGGGCAAAAAAATAAGAGAGAACCAGCAAAAATCCGATGTAAAGCGCGTTGAACATTCAGCTACCACACATTTTTTAGCGCGTCCGGGGTAAAATCCGCCCGGGTTAATTTACCGTTTATAACGATATGCGAGAGTTGCACGTTTGTTCCTCTTTTCTTAACTACATTCCAAATCTTGATTAGGCGCGCGCGATAAATATGACCTGCATAAACGCGATAATCGTTAAACTGTACGGTCTTTTCTAGATCTTTGCCAATGTAGTACTCCGTCTTTTGCGGGAGGTAGGTTGGCAATGAAAAATAAATAATAGCTTGAGAATAGATGCTGGTGCCTTTGCGTGGAGTTATCTGCACGACTGCCGATTTGGCGTTTTTATTGATCAGTTTTGCCTTTGCGCCGGTGATAGCCGCAGGATTTAAATCTTCGGGGGCGAGTTCGGAACCAAGAACCCCGGCCGATTTATTGGCAACGGCAATGCGGCGAATCTGATTGCTTGCTGGTAGATAAAGCCATTGTTTTGTGTTGGCACCATGAACAATAGTTAAAAGCGACGTCCCTTTGTCGCCGGCGGGGGACGTCATTCTGACAATAGCTCGAAATCCACCTTTCGTGATTAGCGTTTGAATATTCATCTCGAGGATATTGGTGTCGCCACTCGATTTTATGATCTGAAGAACAATGTGCGCCTGGTCGCTTTTTGACTCTAGCTTGTGGCGGGCATTTTCAAGAATTTCTCGGGATTGGTCAGCGAGGGCTACTGGCAGCTGAAAAGAAAAAATAAAGCTGAACAGCAATACCAAAGGAGAAAAATTTTTCGACGCTAAGCCCATTTAATCAAAATAAGGTTCTCAAGCTGCATCAATCAATGGAAAAATGTTGCCGGGGGTTATGTAAGGGTCATGAAGATTGTGTATTTCATTTTTCTCTCGATCTTTGTCTCGCCCGCATATGCGGCATCGGGTCGAATCACACTGCGCGAGAACGTCTATTTGAACGAGCAACCTAGCCCTGTCCCGCAAAGCGATAGTGAAGTCATACTGCAGTACGAATCAAAGACGCCGCTTTCTAATAACTGGCTTTTTCAGTTTCAGCCGGATTTGAGAATGTTTGAGGCGCCGCAACCGAACACATTCGCCGCTGATTTTAACGGGCGAAATACTTATCTCAAGGAGCGGACCAACGACCTGTATGTGGAATTCGGCAGCTTTATTAAAGAATGGGAGGGCACCGACGGAATCAACCCAATGGACATCGCGACTGTCAAAACGTATCGCGACCCGATCAATGCAGAAAGCCTGGGCTCATGGGGAGTTGCCGTAAAATCACGCGGCAGTACGGCGTGGTCGTGGGAGTTCTTGTACGTCCCTTGGCAAACTTCTGCAATCATGCCGCTTAGCTATTCGGGCTGGTGGCCGCGCACGACGACGTTGCCGCTCAGTCTGAACAATGAAAGTGTTCTTTTGCCGGGAGAAGTCACCTATGCCATCGATTCGCCACAAATTTTAAACCATGCCGATGAAAATAATTTTGGTGCACGCCTTCAGTTTCACGGTGAATCGTGGGATGCTGCTTTGGCGGGGTTTCAAGGGCAATCTCAGATCCCGGTATTTCGTCCGACTCTCAGTGGTAATTTGATCGAGACATCTCCGTCTACTGTTCTACAATTAACAGACCCAGTTCACATGCA
>DAIDJH010000136.1 GCA_027451425.1 Bdellovibrionales bacterium
CTGTAGGGGTTTTTCTCGATCTGGGTACTCGAAATACACCGTCATCGACTTTCTCAAATATGCGCCACCCATCGTACATTACATCGCGGACATAACCAACGCGGTGGGGGTGAGCCCCAACATCGGCTACATACTCGCGCTCGAATCTCCATATGCAACCAATGGCGCGTACAATACCCTGCAATTCAACTCGAGCAGTTCAGCGGTTGGACCCTGGCAGATTGTCCATGAAACGGCTACGTCCATTTCTACCGATGCCATGAAAGAATTTGGCGGTAATTTTTCCGGTTTTAAAATAATGCCCCAAAATCCGCAACGCGACGATCGCACGTACTTGCTCAATTCAACATTGATGGCCAGTCTCTACATCCAGAATTTAGCCAATTTGTTCCCCAACGAAGACCCCGCTCTTGCCATTATGGCATACAACGGCGGCCCCAAAACAATGACGTGGGCGAAACAGTTTTTGTCCAGCGTGACCCACGGCTTTAATGTCCGCTTCAGCGAAATGATGGCGTACCACATGCGGTTAAAATATTATAGCGGAGCAGTCGCCTACACGATGAGATTTCTATCTCTACAAACGATCGGGCAACATCCCGATGTCTACGGGCTTGATGTGAAACCCGCGCAAACCGACGCGTATAAAAATCATTTGAAAAATCCTTACAGCAAACTCCCGCCGGAAATTGCACTTTAAGCTGAGTGCAGCTTCGCCAGCTGCAAGGTGTTTTGCAGAAGCATCGTGATCGTCATCGGACCGACTCCGCCGGGGACGGGTGTCGCTGCACGAGCGAACGCACGCAGCTCTTCGAAGCGCACGTCACCACAGAGACCATCAAATAAACGATGAACACCAACATCGATAATGACCGAATCTTTTTTGAAGTCATCGGCGCCCAAAAACCGTGGCTTACCCGCGGCCACCACGACAATGTCGGCACGCAAAGTGACGTCGCGCAAATCGCGGGTTTTTGAGTGCGCGATCGTGACAGTCGCGTCTTCCATTAATAACAACTGCGCCATCGGTCGGCCGACAATCGCACTTCGACCAACAACGACCGCTTCTTGCCCTGCGATTGGTATGTCGTAATGCTTGAGGATTTCAATGACCCCCGCAGGAGTGCATGGCTTCACGCGCGGACGCCCGGCATACAGCAGACCTTGGTTTTCGATGGTCAACGCATCGGCGTCTTTGAGCGGTGAAATGGCCGCTAGTATTCGCTCACTTGAAAGATGCTTGGGGAGCGGCAACTGTACAAGCATGCCATCGACCTCGGGGCTATCCGTCAGGCTTTGAATACGCTCAAGGACTTCAGATTCTGAAACCGTCGCCGGCAAATGATGATGAAATGAACGAAAGCCCACTTCGTCGCACGCTTTGATTTTATTTTTTACGTAGACATGACTGGCGGGATCATCGCCCACAATCACTACAGCGAGACCTGGCGGACGCCTACGGGCCTTTAAAAACTCCGCCGATTCTTGTGCAAGTTGTTTGCGAATTTTCGCCGAAACTTTAGTGCCAGAGAGTAAAATCATAGTACCTCAACTTGTCCACATATTGACTTAAACGCGCGGCTCCTCTAATGTTGGCTCGCATTTCATTTAGGAGTCGCATGGCCAACAAACCAAATTTATCAAAAGACGGCAGCACAATCGATTTTAAAGCGTCGGAGAGTATGCCGACAACGGCGAAAAAGTTCCGCCAAAGCCCGGAAATTCAAGGTTTTTACAGCTTTATTTACGACAATGGTCTGCAACGCGAAGCGTATGAAATTCTAACCCGAATTATGCAGCGACGAAAAGCCCAGCGTGCGGCTGAAATCGCGGCCGCCCAAGCCGCCGCTCAAGCTGAGGCACGCGCCAAAGCCGAGGCCAAAGCGCAAGCCAAAGCCGAAGCCAAAGCTGCTCGACTGGCGGCTCGCGAAGCTGCTCGTGCGGCAGCCCGTGCGGCAAAACTCAAAGCCGCCGAAGAGCGACTAAAAGCTCGCGAAGCCGCTCGTCTTGAAAAAGAAAAATTAAAAGCAAAACTTGCCGAACAGCGTGCGAAAGAAAAGGCATTGGCTCTTAAGAAAAAAGAGGCGATGCTGGCCAAAAAAGCCGCCCTGGCCGCCAAGAAAAAAGCTCAACTTGAAGCGAAAAAGGCCGCGCAAAAACGAAAAGCCGAAGCGCTCGCACTTAAGAAAAAGCAGGCAATGCTGGCTAAAAAAGCCGCTATAGAAGCTAAGAAAAAAGCTCTGGCCGCCAAGAAAAAAGCACAACTTGAAGCGAAGAAAGCCGCGCAAAAACGAAAAGCCGAAGCGCTCGCACTCAAGAAAAAGCAAATGGCTCTGGCCGCAGCAAAAGCCAAAGTCGCGGCAAAAGCGAAAGCCGCAGCAAAAGCCAAAGCTGGGGCAAAAACCAAAGTCACCGGCAAGGCAAAGTCAGCGATGAAAGCAAAGACCAAGAAAAAAAAGTCTCCCAAAAAAAAGCACTAAGATCACGCCTAAGCGACTTTTTCCGAATACATCCGCCTTCGTCTAAAGATTGAATTCTTCGGACGGTATTGTCCGGCAATTTTTTTTCACAAGCTCATTCGTTCATATCTCGTTACAGTTCAGCCGTGAGAACAAAGTTTGCATCGTCACCTCCTTCATTCAGGAGGTTGAGAATGAACCGAATTAAAAATCATCGCGGGCAAAGCCTGACGGAGTATTTGCTGCTCACGGCGCTTCTTGCCGTCGCGAGTATGGGGATTGTGCGACTCATGGGCCAATCGGTGGCGGGTAAGTTCGCGCAAATTACCGAGGCCATCCAAGGCGGCAAAGCCACTGTGCAAGCTCCACAGGGAGTTTCGCAGGATCTCTACCAAAAGCGCGACATGAGCGACTTTATGATGAATGCCAATCATGGCGGGAATTAACGGTCAAGGTCTCGTCGAGACGTGCATGGTTCTCGCCGTGGTGATGCTCATGAGCGTGAGCATGGTGCCCACAGTTGGGTTGATTGCCGCGCGCCTTTGGGTAACGAACGCGCTCTACAATCGAATGCGATGCGAACTCCGGCAAAACTCAATGGCTGAACTCGCACAATGCAACATCAAACTCAAGCACGACCTTCAACCGATTTGGTGGGGGAGTCTCGTGAATTGCCACGTGAGCGAAAGATTAAGCCCAAACGGTCGCATAGCGACGGTTCACGCTCTTTGGTGCAACTCCACAAATAACCGGATCGAAAATTCGGACGGGGGGAATAAATGTCCTGCCAAAAAACAACTGAACTTCAATCTCAAGATTCGCGAATCTTACATCAAGGATTCGCGCTTGTGGGGCTGATTGTTTTTTTGCCCCTCGGCCTAACGTTGATTGTGTGTCTGGCGGCAATGGCGATGTTTGTAAAAATGCAAACGCGCGGGCATGGTCTATGCGAAAAACGCGCGATGACTTTAGAAAATGATCTAACGCAACCGCTTGAAGCACTTTTAAGGTTAAACCCTGAAGCACGGCGACTCCGGAGAAAAGTAACGAGATTGCACCTCGAAGAGGCGACCGCCGCGGCTTCGGGCAACGCAGAAGCCTTGCCCGAAATTCAAGAGCAAATCGAACTGACAAAGGCCGCACAAATCGCCCTAGATAAAGAACAGCGTGGAATTATCTTCACGGCAAATTCAAAAATCTTGGCGGATCGGGCGCAGATGCACCGCTCTCTTCGCGGGATGCTTCCTGACATAAGCGCACCACCGCTACAAGTTGTAGCAGATCCACCTCACGAAATTGCACCTGAATATCATCCCGTCACAAATTTTTCGGCCAGACAAGCCGTGACCGCACGTTTTCAAATGACGCCCGAACAAATATTCGGCCGCATCATTTCATCGCTCCTTGAACGCGTCGGGCTAAATGCAAACGGAGTATTTCACGAATCTTGCGGGGCAACACTTGCCCGACGGGATCAGACCGGAAGACGTGGGCACCAATTTTTCGCACGGCTCTGGTGGAGCTCGCCATGAAAGGACAAGTCGTCTTCGAGGGCATTCTCACTGTGGCATCGTTTTTGCTTTTTGTTTTGATCGCGATCTACATTTGCAAGGAGGGGATCAATGTTAGTGCGCGATACCGCTATGACCCAGAGATTGAGAGATACCACAATCGGAAAATTATGGATCAAATATCAAAGCCGTGCATGGTTTATCCCTTCGATCACAGTCGGTTTTTGCCTGATTGTGGCCATCATGGTCGATACCCACGACAAAACCGCAGCCGCAAAAGGTTTTAGCACTCCCTACGCCGGCATCGACACGTTCATCCCTAACGGTTACGTGCTCTTGCCGATTGACGTCCAAAATCTTGAATCGCTGGACTCACTTCTTGGACAGTACGGCGTTGTCGATCTCTACACGCCAGGCGATCCGGTGGCTGTGGCCAAAGGACTCAAAATTATCCGGAGTCCGAAGGATCCGTCCGAATTTTCGGTTCTTGTTCCCGAGTCTCAGTCGGCCGCGCTTGTGCGTGCCGAAGACAAACCTTTTTTGGTCGTTGTCCAAAACCCTTCGAAGGCCGCCGACGAAGTTCGTTCGTTACCAATACAAAGTCGCATCGTTATTGAAAATTAAAAAGAGAGGGACCCAATGAAAAGTTACCTGTTCAACTTGATCTGCTTAACCGTTTTGAGCTCACCTGTTCTTGCCAGCGCAAACCCACTTCGATTTTTAGTTCGCGCGCCAAATGTTTCAATTCGCGATTACAATGCATACCTTTTGACCGATCCGACGGCATCGAGCATTGTTGATCAAGTGAGAAAACGTCCAGCCAGCTCTGCCGCACTTGAATCGCTAAAAAGCGAATTCAAAAAAGCCCAGATTCAGTACTTGCAGGCCAATGACGAATCAATGCGCGAAGAATGGATAAATCTTGTTTCGTTTGCTTACAAGGCGGACTGGCCGAAAGACTATCGCGAAATGATTAGTGTTGGGTTTTTACGGCTCGCCCAAATCAGTTTGACCGCTGACAAAACTAAAAAATGGCTGGCGTTGGCCGTAAGCTATGACGATCGCTACCAACCCGATCGCAATTTATTTCCGCCGCCGCTTATCGCCGAATTTAACCAGTTGTGTACACATGAACAAACCGTCCAGATCCCCACCGCTAATTTTTCTGGGTTCGATTGGGCGCTCGTGAACGGTCGGCCAGTTCGCCTAATGGATCAACGACCTTTGTCACTCCCCGACCAGACGGTGCGTCTCACGCTCATATCATCGCAATATCAAACCGTGAGTCGCGTGATGCCGGCCCGCGAAGTTTTGCAGTTTAAACCGAGAACGCTCCCGTGGGTCACGGGGAATTGTGGTTCGCCCATTTGGTCAGCGCGCGAACAGAACGACGTCAAACTCGCGGCACTATTTCGTGACTCATGTGTTGCCGTTCAGGGCCGGCATCGGCCCATTTATCCACTGACCGCAGCGTCGCTATCGGA
>DAIDJH010000137.1 GCA_027451425.1 Bdellovibrionales bacterium
ACCAGAATTTTGGCTAAAGCGATGCGCATCTTCCACCCGCCGCTGAACGTGCCGGTATCCCGCAAATGATCTTCAGAGGCAAACCCGAGGCCACTCAAAATTTCAGCCGCGCGAGCATCCAAATCGTATCCGCCCAGCCGCTCGAACTCAGCCTGCCGCTCGCCATACTTTTCAAGCACTTTGGCCATTTCATCATCGTCCATCGGCTCGGACAAACGCCGTTCAAATTCAAGTAACTGCGCTTGAATTTTTGGCAGCGCCCCCGCCGCCGATTTAACTTCATCAACAAGGCTTCTGCCCTTCATGTCTTCGATGTTTTGTGAAAAATAGCCGACCACCACGCTGTCGGGTTTGGCAACTTGGCCGGACTCCACACCGACTTCGCCGACCAAAATGCGAAACACCGTGGTTTTACCCGCGCCGTTCGGGCCAACAAGCCCGACCTTTTCGCCGGGATTCAACTGAAATGACCCGTCCCGATAGAGCGTCTTACCGCCATAACTTTTCGAAACTTTAGCAAATTGAATCATTGAGCTAGACAATGTACACGAATCTTAAGGTAAAAATCACCTGAGAATATGAAGATCGACAACAGTACGGCTCTACCGGGATGGTTATCTGGATGCAAATTGAAAATTGGGGGCTACATTGGTTCAGGCGGGATTTGCGCGTCCCGGGCAATTCGGCCCTGAAAGAAAATTGGAAGCAAACGAAGGGCCGTACACTCGGCTTCTTTTGCTTTGATTCGAAATTTCTCTCAAGATCCGATTTTTCAAATAACCGATTTGCCTTTTTTCTCAAAACACTTCAGCGCCTAAAAACCGATTTGCGCGAACAAGGCGGCGATCTACTCGTGGTCGATTGCCTACCGTACGAGGCCTTCCCAAAACTTTTTCATTACTGCCGGTCAAAGAGAATGTCGCTGCCCACCCTTGTCACTTGGAACAGAGACTACGAACCCTTTGCCCGAAATCGAGACAACAAAATCAAAACCGTTCTGCACGATGAGGGCGTCCAAGCTTTAGATTTTCGCGACCACCTCATATTTGAACCGCACGAAATTTCGAAAAACGACCACTCCGGCGATTTCTATCAAATTTACTCCCCGTTTTTTCGAAAGTGGTCTTCACGCCTTAAAAGCTCCGAGGGGGAGCATAGAATTCAGCTGCAAGCGCAAGCCAACCGTTATTTTTCTCGGCACGAGCGAAAGACCGATCTTTTTAAAATGACTTGGGACAAACTTCGCAACGATAGCGACTTCCCTTTTGCTGACTCGCTCGATAGGTTTGTTGATTTAAATTCAAAAAAGGTCACGATTCCAATTCCAGAGGCTGGTTTTTTTGCCGCTTATAAAAATGTTTTAAAGTTCAAATCGCAAATCGATCAATACAAGGATCAACGAGATTCTCCCGCCGTCAATGGCACATCGGGGTTATCCATCTTTCTCAAAAATGGCAGCCTCACTGTCGCTCAGATAATTGCCGCACTTGACCTTCACAGTAGAACTTCGCAGCGGCAAGCCGGCAGAAATCAATTCACCAAGGAACTTGCATGGAGAGAATTTTATTACTCTATTCTCTTTCATCGACCAGAGGTTGAAAAGCATAGCTTCAACCCTAAGTTTGAGAATATAAAGTGGGTCAACGACCAGGTTTTTTTTCGCCGCTGGAAGGAGGGTACGACCGGTGTACCCATCGTCGATGCCGGCATGAGGCAGCTATCACAAACGGGATGGATGCATAACCGCGTGCGCATGATTGTCGCTTCGTTTTTGACGAAAGATCTTCTTATCGACTGGCGCTGGGGTGAAAACCACTTCATGAAAAATCTTCTGGATGGAGATTTGGCCGCCAACAACGGAGGATGGCAATGGGCCGCCTCTACGGGCTGTGACCCCCAACCGTATTTTCGGATATTTAACCCCTGGCTTCAGGGGCAAAAATTTGATCCTGCCGGGGAATACATAAAAACTTTTGTGACTGAGCTTCGGGACGCCCCAAAAGAATTTATCCATGAACCGACCGCGGACCGAAGCAAATGGCACTATCCAGCGCCAATCGTTGATCATTCGATTCAGCGTGAACGTGCGATTCGATTGTATAAGCCTGGGAGCGACGGGCGAAATTGAACCTGCCTTTCGCCACCGGTTATTATTCCATCCGGGGCCATTGAAAAATTGGATTTTCTCGATTATGGTGTCGCCGACGGAGGGGGAGAAATATGAAGTTAAAAATCTATGCCGCGGCCATATTGTTCTTGGGGTCAATAGGTCTGGCAAAACAATCGCCAATTGTTTCTTGCGTAACGAATGTAAATGGTGCGAACTCAAAGTCGAAAGTGGCCGTAATGGTGGATGAGACAACGGGCCAACTTTCGATTGATGTTACACGCGCAAGTGCCGTGGCCCCAGAATTCTACGATGTTACATGCTCAAACTGCGCAAGCGATTCAAGCTCGCGTTACCTGGTTTACTCAGGGGTTGGCGTTCGCTTGACGGTGTATCGAACTTCAGACTTGAACCCAAATGGGTGGTTCAAATCGTATTTCGAAGGCGCAAGTGGAAATCTGTATTTGCTGTGCCAATTAATTGAAAATTGAAATCTCTATTGGGGCTCGCCAAGCTTGGACAAAGAGCCGAATGTTTAGTCGTTTGATTCCGCATTGGATCGGCACATTTTTATTCATTATTTTGTTTTGCAACTTAAAAGCGTGGAACGCTTGGGTCACGAGTCGACGTACAGTAATCGGCGTAACAAAGATCAGCATTGCCAATGAACCCAAACGTAGCCACTAAAACACAATATAAATAAGTAACTTATTACTTGTAAGTTACTATTCACTTATTTCATGTGGGGTTGGCCGCATTGTCAACGTCCTAATCGTGGTGCTAGCATAATGTGGTGAAACATGAAAAGTCTCGCCCGGTCGGGCTCGGGCATTTTCTAAGAGAATCTCGCTTGCGAGCGGGTTATAGCCAGCTCGAGGTGGCAAAACGCCTGGGCTACAATACAGCTCAGGTTGTTTCGGACTGGGAGCGCGATGTGCAAAGCCCACCAGGGCACGCGCTTCGAAAACTTGCCATCGCCTACAATATTTCGATCGACGCTATATATACAATCATGCTTGAGGCGGGAATTTCTCGTTTAAAAGAAAAGCTCAAACGGGACGTGTACGGATAAGGTTGCGGCATTCATTTACCGAAATAAATGCGGCCAATTGACGGTTGGAATACACTGGCGACACCCATTTTATTCGAATTTCGAATCGATATTGTCCGTTTGTGTTAATTTCTTCGATCCAATGCCAAGGCACATTGGGCACGAACGTTGATTTAATTTCGCCGCTAATAATACGCGAGGCTTCTTTGAAAAGTAATTTCTGAATTTTGGCATCTCTTTTTGTGTTTTCATACCAAGTCAGGCTAAGAATTTGTTCAAGCGGGATGCTGATCCAATCAAAAAAATTGAAATTTTGAAATATATGAATTTGGTCCGAGCCGTAAATTTCAACGATATCTGTATCCTGAATCTTATCGAAAATATCGGGACAGGGGGTATATCGGAGTTTATTTAAATATCGCCAGAGGAGTTTGGGTGAGTCCGTCAACTTCTCGTCGTGCGCCAAAACTTCGCCAAAGACGGCCATCTGAGTTGTGAGTTGGTTGAAAATCAATTGCTTGCGCTCGGCCGAAAGTCTGTCAGCCAGTTGCTGAGCTTCGTATTCCGCTAAATGGTTAACAGATTTGCCGGCCATTTTAACGAATTTGGCGTACTGTTTGAAAAGCGAAATGAGCTGATTGTCGAAATCTTTCGCCACCGATTTTTGTTGAGTCAGGCCCATAATTAAAGACATAGCAGCGCGTGTTATGAGAAGCAACTGGGACGCGACGGTAAGGTGAGCCTCGGCGCACATCTTGCCGGCCAAGCTTGGGAGCCGGGCTCGGTACTTTGGAGGTGGCGGGCGGAATTGAACCGCCGTACCCGGTTTTGCAGACCGATGCCTAACCACTTGGCTACGCCACCATTTGCCGCTCCAACAGTTGGATGCGCAAGAATTATCAGGTTATCGCAAAAATTTGCCGAGGCGGTCAATAAGGCTGTTTAAAAATAATGAGGTCAGATAAACGCCTGGCGAAAGTCGTGAAATGGGCGAATGGTCCACTGTGCGGCCATGTGGATATGATCGGCAATGATGGCTGGGGTACCCGCAAGATCGGCTATGGTTCTCGCCACGCGAAGAAGTGCCAACCGGCGTCGGCGCGACGACGGGATTTCAGGCAATAAGTTCCTCAAAACAAACGCCGGCACCATGGCCTCAAGGGCCTCTAGCTCCAACCGTGAATTCACGATCAATTGCCCGCGCGATTCACGTGCAAAACATTGCGCTGCGCGCACCCGCTCACGCACCTGCGCCACCTCTTCGTCCTGTTTGTGCGTCCATTTGTGCGTGAAGCAAATTGTTTCAAATCGATCGAGAAATGGCCCTGTCATCCGTTGATAGTACGACCGGCAACGCGTCTGACTGTACGAACACTTGTACGGTTGGCCCGGAACAAAGTCTCCGCAAGGGCACAAATTGGTCGTTGCCATAAGAAGAAAGTCGGCCGGGAATGTCACCCGCGCCCCGCTCCGCAATACCGTAATCTCGTGTCGCTCGATCGGCTCGCGGAGTGATTCAACAACTGACGGTGAAAACTCCAAAAATTCGTCAAGCAAAAGTAACCCATGCTGCGCGCGCGTAATTTCACCCGGATGCGGAGGAACACCTCCGCCTAAAATCGCAATTTCGCTTGCCGAGTGATGTGGGGCAACAAGCGGCCGCCCGCGTGAGCCCGTTTCGCCGAGATATCCGCGCCGTGTGTTTATTTTTTCGATTTTTTCGATTCGGCGCCATTCTGCGATCGTTGGCGCGCGCAAGCAGGTATGAAGCGCCCGCGCGAACGTCGTTTTGCCAGATCCGGCCGGCCCTGCAATAAATAAATTATGTTCACCTGTCGCGGTCACGGCAAGCGTCTCAGCGGCGGCTTTGCAAAGGCTCAAGTGATCCATGCGGCGATCGATGTCGAATTCCGGCGGAGTGAACTCGCCTTCTCGCCACTCGATGTTTCGCAGCGATTGCAGGTCCCGGACCACTCCCCGCGCATGCGCTGAGTTGCCATCACCCGTGATCAACAAATCGCGCGCAGGCATAGATTCAAGAAGGTCAAGATCTTCAGGCATCGTCACTTGCCCGTCTAGTGTCAGTTCGCCGTAGAGAAAAACTTTAGAATCGACGGCACGACTCGGAATTTCGGGGATTTGGCCGGTTTGCCAAAGATATGCTGCGGCCAGCGCCAAATCTAGACCCTGGCTTGATTTGCGTTCGTGGTTAGGCCGTAGGTTAAACAGCACCTGATCGCGCTAGA
>DAIDJH010000138.1 GCA_027451425.1 Bdellovibrionales bacterium
TCAAACTCGCCTTACCGAAAATTCGCAACGAATTGAAGACGTTCAAAATCCAGCACGCGCAAAAAGAAGCGGCCATTGCGGACTTGCGCAAAAACTTGAACGAAACAACTCAATACATCACTGAGCAAGGGCAAAATCACAAACGCGAACTGCGCGAATTGATCGAATCGTACGAGGCAAAAATTAAAGCCAGCGAAGTCGAAAACGAAATGCTCGTCGAGCAAAACAAACTTCTTGGTGAACGCGCCAAAGAATTCGATCGCTTACAGTCCGACCGCTATCGCCTCGAAAATGAACTTGTCGTCGCCAAGCGCCGCGAGCAAGATACGCGCGAAAATTTTGAAAATGAGCTGCGCGAATTGCAAACGCAACTTGCGAAATTTCGTGGCGAAAGTAAACAGCTCGCCTTAGAGCTGCAGCAGGCGACCGCAAGCCGTGACGAGGCCAATTCTACAAACGAAGAAACCCGCCGCCTCAATCAGGCGCTCACCGAACAAGTCGAATCTCTACAAACTCTCTGGCAGGAGCAGCAGACGAAAATCGAAAATCTCATTGAGCAAAAAACGTCGCTCCAACGGCTTAATCAAGAGCTTAGTGTTGCCAGCAATAAACAGCGCCTTGAGATCCGTGAGCTCAAAGAAAAACTAGAATTCGAACGCAGCTCTGGGGAATAGGTCTATTCGATTGTTAGCTTGAGGCCGAATGGCTTGATCCGAGCCAACGCTTGATTTTCGCCGTTGACTGTAAATGCGCGTTCCGCATCGGTGATATCGCGATAAATTTCAATACCATCGACAGGGCTTGACTCAAACAGTCTCATAAATTCCGAACCAACAGCGCAAATTTTAAAACACGAGCCATTTGATTTCGAGAGCTCGGACAGCAATTCAAGAAAGGGAGTGATCCCGCTCGAACCGACAAAACTCAATTCGCGCAGGTTGAATATGATTTTTTTCTCAATGAACTTTTCAAGGCACTGGACTTTTAGCGAGTCGGCACTTTCAAAATCCATTTGCCCGCTGAGACTGACCACGAAAATGCCATCTCGATTTTCGACTTTCGCGTCCATGTCGACCTCCGCACGAAAACTTAGCGCCTCATTTTATCGTACTCGCTAATCGTGCAAAAACGTAAGTCCAGATTTTGCAAACGCCTGGCAGCGGCGCTCATCGCCAAGGCGGCCTTCGGATAACCTATGTCCATGAAGTTTCACGCCCTAGTTTCTCCGCTGGCCATCGGAATTTATTTTGCCGTCATTTCAGCTGGCATCGCGAAAAAATACTACAACAGTCTCGACAGCAACCGACGCTCACTTTTTTTTCGGGCCCTGCAAGAAATTGACCGGCAATCCATCGATGCGCGATTCAAACTGCGCGGTCCCCGCCCAGGCGATCCGAATATCGCCATACTTGCGATTGACGATCGCTCGGTGAACATCATCGGCCGGTGGCCATGGCCTCGTGCTATTATCGCCAAAGCGCTTGAAAACGCCTACCGCTATGGAGCCAAGGTGATTGCCTCCGACGTGGTATTTAGCGAACCCACCGACCGCCCCGAAGTTCGGCTGGTCAACAAGCTTAGACAAGAAGTGAAACTCCCCCAGACCGTGAACGCGCAATTGCAAACCGAGCTCAACGAAACCGACAACGATCAAATCTACGCTGATTTCGTTCATTATCATAAAACAAATCTTATTTTAGGCAGTTTTTCCGGGGGGCATGTTGACGAGTCTTCAATACCCGGCTTTGACGACGTTTGTGAAGACGTCGTTTACCGCGATTCCAATCTCGGAAAAATCGTTGCGGCGCAAAGCAAACCGCTGGTTGTTATCGCGCAAAATGAAATTTCTTTTCCGCCACAGTTTAGCGATTTCTATAAAGTGGCGCTCGAACAAATTGCAACGAAAATTCGCAGTGACTCTCCACCGCCCAAAACTCACATTCAGACCTATCAACTCAACAAAAAGGTCTTGGCCGCCAAATTAAATTTTTGCGACCAGAATTTTCTAAACCCATCATCAGACCCGGTCGCTCAATTGTTTCAAGCCCACTGGTCAACCGTGAAGTCGCAAGTGCCGGGTCTAACTGCGGCCACATTCGAAGACTGGCTCAATACGTTTGAGGCGAATACTCCGCGCAATGTTGTGACTGACGTCGGCGATTGGAATTTTAATATCCCTGAAATACAATCCCAGAGTCAAAACACCGGGTTTTTTACAACTGAACCCGATCCTGATGGAGTCATTCGTAAACCACCGCTTATTTTGCGCACAGGCACACAATATATGCCAGCCATCGCACTTCAGGCTTATCTCACGGCCACCAATCGCCAGACGGATATCCGCGTTGGCCCATTGCCGCGACAATCAAAAATCGACGGTGAAAATTTAGAGGGAGTTAAACAGTTTTTTATTTCTGATAGCGACGGCAACGATCTTTTTCAAGTTCCTGTTGATCCGCAAGGTCGGCTGCTAATCAACTACGCGGGTCCCAATCACATGTTTGCTTATGCTTCGATCGCCGATTTACTTGACGATTCAAGCCCCGACGTGACGGTCACGCAACGGTTCTTTAAAAATGGTCACTATGAACGGGCCGACAGCCACATCGCCAAAGTCACTTTTTTTAAAAATAAGATCTTATTTTTGGGGGCGACTGCAATCGGCATTTTCGATATGCGAAATACGCCGTTTGACGGCGACTTCCCAGGGGTCGAAACGCATGCCAATGTCGTCGATAATTTAATGAGACAGGATTTTCTCCGTCGTGATGCGCGTGAAGCGCAAATCATGCCATGGATAGTTCTGATTCTCGGCCTGTTGATGGCAGTGGCCCTTGCGCAATTTGGCGCCTTAGCCGGAATGCTTGCCACCGCCGTTGTCCTGGGAGGACTTTTATTTGTGGATCGTCAATTTTTATTTGGCAAGGGCATTGTCACATCCATCATGCTCCCGCTTGGCGAAGTTTTTATGCTTTATGTGGCCATGACGTTCTACAAATACATCACTGAAGAGCGCGCCAAAAAAGAACTTCGCGGCACTTTTTCGAAATATGTTTCACCCGCTATCGTTAATGAAATTCTTAAAGACCCCAAAAACCTCGAACTCGGCGGCCGCAAGGAGCGGGTCACGACATTTTTTTCCGACGTGCGGGGCTTCACTACGATTTCAGAGCGGTTGGATCCGCGCTCGCTCAGCGACCTCCTGAACAGTTACCTGACTCCGATGACCGCGCTTGTATTTCAAAACAAAGGCACACTCGATAAATACATGGGTGATGCCCTCATGGCTTTTTTCGGCGCGCCGATTCACTATCCCGATCACGCCAAATACGCCTGCCGATGTGCACTCCAAAGCCTTGAAAAACTCGATGAATTAAAAACCGAATACAAAAAAAAGGGGCTCCCGCTGATTGATATTGGTATCGGCCTAAATACCGGCGAATGCAGTGTCGGCAATATGGGTTCGCAAACCGTGCGCAACTATACCGTCATGGGCGACGCTGTGAACCTGGCATCACGCCTTGAAGGAATCAACAAGACTTACGGGACTCACATCATTATCAGCGAATTCACCTACGCTGATGTAAAGGATGACTTCGTTTGCCGTGAAGTCGACTGGGTTCAAGTAAAAGGCAAATTGCATCCCGTAAAAATCTTCGAACTCATGACGGAGCGCGAACGCGCAAATGGCAATCTCATCGAAATGACCAAGTATTTTGCCGAAGGCTACAATCTTTATCATCAGAGAAATTTTGGCGGTGCTATCGGGTATTTTCAAAAGGCAATAGATCAGCATCCGAATGATTCAACCGCCAGAATCTACATCGAACGATGTCAGGAGTTTCTGAGCGCCCCACCCCCAGAAAATTGGGACGGCGTTTACGTCATGAAAACAAAGTAAGAGCTTAGTTTTTGGTTGAGCTCCCCGACGTTGTCGGCCAAGATCAAAGTATGCATCTTAGAGTCCTCATCTTGTTAACTTTGTTGATTGGCGTTGGCGTGTCCGCACAGACGCCCGCAACAAAAGCGGCGCCCAAATCCACGCCGAACGGCGGGCTCAACATTTCGGCAGACAACATATCTCGTGACTACGACACTCACACATTTTTTTTAAACGGCCACGTGCACATCCTCTACAAGGGTTCGGACCTGCAATGCGACAACGCCACGGTCTCAACGCTAACCCACCAGGTGAAGGCCAATGGGCACGTCCGGTTGAAAAATCCGAAGGCCTATATTGAAGGCAAGGAAATGGATTATAACTACGAAACCAAGACCGGCGAAATTAGAGACGGTTCGGTCGAATCCGGAAATATCTTATTTCTGGGTGATCTAATCAAAAAAAATTCCGACAAGGACTATGATGCCTTCAACGCACAATTTACGTCCTGCGTGACTTGCCCTCCCGCGTGGAGTTTCTCTGGGAGTGAGATCAATGCCGAGCTGGGTGGATACGCCGATATCAAATATCCGATTTTGCGTGTTGCGGATTTTCCGATTCTTGCCTTCCCTCGACTTTTCGTCCCATTGAAAACTGAGCGACAATCTGGTTTTCTTATGCCCACCCTCAGTTTTTCTTCGGTTGGTGGCACGCAAACGAGTGTCCCTTATTTTTGGGCCATTTCAAAAAATCAGGATGCGACTCTCACACTTTCAAACTATTCAAAACTGGGCGTTAAAGAAAACATCGAGTACCGCTACAAGCTGAGTAACGACAGTTTTGGCCAATTGGAGCTCGCACACATTCGCGACCAAGGCTTCAGCGACTCGTACCGCGACATCAATAACAACCAAGTTCCTTACACAAAGACCATGGATCGCGGGTTTCTCACCTACGACCATCTCTACAATATGCCCGATAATTTTGTAAATAGAGTCGATTTAGATATGGTCAGCGACGTGCGCTATCCCCGCGACTACGCCGAAGACATGCCGATACTTGGTGTACCCGCGCTGGAAAACGACGTTTCATTCACCAAAAACACCGAACGACAAAACATGTACGTTGAGGCCGGCTATTATGTTAACATGTTGGAGGAAGACGCCACCAGCAGCAACGACGACGCCGTTCATCGTCTGCCTGAAATCAACTATTCGTCGGTCGAACGTGAAATTGGTCACACCAACGCGTTTTTCAAATTCAACTTCGATTACACAAATTTCGCGAGCGGCGGATATTCGTACGACACCGCCTATTTTGCCAACGGGGTTCGCACCATCCCCGCCTATCGTTGCGATCCAAGATACATTGCAAGTTGCGGCGCATTTGATCCGAGTGTTGATCAAATTCGTACAGGTCAGAGGATGATTATCACACCCACCGTCAGTTATCCTTTTCATGTCGGCAACTTTTTGGATGTCGACCCGAGTCT
>DAIDJH010000139.1 GCA_027451425.1 Bdellovibrionales bacterium
CATGTGCCAAATTCCGTACGCGTACACTCCCCCACAATACACGGACAGCCATACATGCGCTCTACTGACGAACAATGCTAAAATAGATCACACCGTCATGTACTGGAAAAATTTAAGTAATGAATGCAATGGCGCGCTCCAATGTTCAAAAATTGAAACGCAACTCGCCACCGATCTTGGCAGCAAAGTGCTCAAGATCGCGCAAGAGATCGAGATCTCAAGAACAAATCCGTACAATCAGAACAATGTTCCAGGCAACGGCGGAATCAACGGCGGTTTTCAGAATGACCGGATGCAACGCACAAATATCGGCAACGGCCCGTTCAGAATCACACCCGGCAACGGCATTGGCATGAACAACAATAATGGCATGATGAACAATGGCCTTCGCTTCAACAATGGTCAGTTTGGCATTAATAATAACGGTCCGTTTGGTTTTAACGGCGCCGGTATGAACCCCAATATGATGCAGCAGCAAAATTCACGATTTGCCGTCGCTAACAATGCTGTGGCAATGAATAATGGCGGCAACTTCGGTAACAACCCTACTTTTAATGGCCCTACGTTCGGTGGTCCCATGACAATCAGCCGCTCACAGTTCATGACCTCAATTCCGCCGAGCACGTTCAACAGCGCTGCCACCGCCCGTACGCAGGCCCGCCCCGCCATCAATCAGAGCGCGGTGCCGTCGATTTCATCGTCGTACACAGCGCCATGGACATGCCGTGGAATCGGCCCCGCATATTGTGTTGGTGGTGTCGGTAGCTAATTTTAGTCTAGCCTAAGATCATTCCATCCTTCTTTACTGTGGCCGCGCAAAAACGCGGCCACGGCTTTTTTGCGGGCGGATTCTCAACTAGATAATGTTTATGCCAAGGTCAGCAGTTAAAAATAATACCGGCCGCCTATGCCAACCTCGAGATCGGCATAGGTTGCGGGGATGATATCCATGACAAACGCGAGTTCACCAAAGACTTCAACTCGTGGATCGTGAAACATATAGCGGACGCCCCCCACAGCACGAGGGCCAATTTCAAGGCCATTATTATTACTGTTGGAGCTGTAGTTGCCACGATCAACGGCGCTGCCGCCTAAACCATAGTAACCGTCAAACCACTCCTTATTGACTTGAAAAAGTCGCGGCTTTTGCCAAAGAAGATCGCCGCTCATACGAAAATTATCGCCATCGCCCCAGCCAATCGTACCATCGTAAGCGTTTTTTAAATCGCGGACGTATTTAAATGTAAAACCCGTCGTTGTACCAAGCACGGCGCCAACTCCGAGCTGATGATTGCCTTCTGCATGCGCAACATTTGTGCATGAAACGCCCAGAAAGAAAATCGTAAAAGCTAAATAAAAAAAGAACGTCGATCTCATATGATCCTTTCGTTAAAAAACCCAGGGGGACACGTTACGTGAACGCGCCCCCTGGGCCTCGCAACCGCCGTCGCCAGTCGCAATCCAAGATGTGTCGCCATGTTGTCGTCACAAAGTTGCACGCATGGTTGAAATCTAGAAGCTGACGGCTGCCCTTGATAACAATCCATAAGACATATCTGCTTTAAACTGCCCGCCCACAGTCCACGCTTGGCCGGGCAACAAAACTCCCACTTCGTTTTGCCACATTATACTTTTGCTAACCTGATAATTCGCCGTTATATCGAGTTCGTAACCAAGATCAGATGAGGTGTTGTAATAGCTCAAACTGTTTGTCGTGGGGTTCCCTTCGGTCACGGTTGAATTATCGAGCCACGCTCCCGTGAGGGTTGCGGTGCCCGACCACCGGTCACTAAAGATCCGCGTGATTGAAGGAGAAAGGTAGTACACGTTAGAAATCGCCTCTGTGTCAGGATCATCATCGACAGATGGATCGCTTGATGGTCCGCTCCCCGAGTTACCAACGGCATCTCGTCGACCGATCAAAGATGTATGCAATAAATCCGCTTGGCCGAGCGGTTGATTGAAGAGAAGTAACGCCACATCGTAGTTTTGGTTGAAAATAAATCCCTCATACTGAGTGTCAGTTCTCGGGTCACCGCCTGTCGCGAGCCCTGCCTTAACTCCAAATCCCCACTTACTAGTTTGTGGAGTGTAGCTATACTCAACCACTGCACCAAACCCACCCAATTTCACGTTGTTACCATCCACATTGTCAACGCCAAAATTGCCGCTTTGCAAACCGGCTTCGAAACCAGCGCTGTAGTTTTTGGACTTCTTCTTATAAAATACGTTCACGTTTTTGATATCCATTCGATCCGGCTGAACTGTATTTGGTTGCGCAGAGATACTAACCGGATACTCGGGAGTGTCATTACCGGCCGGCGATGCCATACGGTTTTGATAAAATAAGCCAATTGACGTGTTAGAATCCGGATCATCGTATTCCGCTTGCAAATCCCACTCTTCAATACCATCGGCACCGGAAAGATCGCTATTCACTGGGTTGTTATAAATGTTGCCCAAGTCACCGCCGTACACTTTTGCAAACATCGGCATGATAAAGAGATTGCCAATATTGACTTTGTAAGCCACGGCATCTCGCGTGTCGACGTAGTGATCAAACAGTCCACTGCCGTCACTGTAGCTCATGCCGAGACCAAAATTGAGCGGAACACGACCCACAATCAAATCACCAAACTCTTGCTCCATTTTCATATAAAGCTCGGTGACCGAAAACACTTCGGATCGCTGGTATTCAGAAATCGCGGAGCTATTGCCGATGCCAGTACCAGGAACACCATTATTTGCTCCAACGCCATCGCCGAAAACAGCACCCAGGTTATTGCCTCCAACGCCGCTGTTTAAAATGTTGAATTGCGAATAAATGTAGATGCCGTCAGCCGCAACGAATTTTGGCCGTAAAATCAAAGTTTGAACCCCGTAATTTTTGTCCTTGGCCACACGATTATCCAACTGTGGGTTACCGATGGCATCACCTTCAACACGATACATCCCTGACCACTCAAGATCAGCACGGGCTATCGTCGCCGACAATGAAAGCATACTTATAATTGCGCTTAAAAAAATGAGACTTTTATGTGCCACGACGGCGCAGCTCTTCTTCGAGGTATTTCGCATATAACACATCCCATTCAGGCGACCCTTCGGGGACCCCCCGCTTGAGCGAGGCGACAGTCGCTTTTGCCTTGCGGTCGATTTCTTCCATCTCCGCAATAAAATTGCTAATTGCACGCTTGGCGACTTTTATTGCCACGTCATCATCGGAGTAATCAACCAAATCATCATTCCAAATGCCGTCAATGAGCAGGTGCGCAAAATGCGTTTGGCGGTCTTCAGATAAAATCACAGCACAATCCCTTTTTCTTTGGCGAGTTTTTTCTTAAGAAGCGGGAACATCTTGAACCTCTGAAACTGGCCAGGGTTCTGCCTTTCAAGGTCGTCCATCATGCGATTAACCTCACGCTCCAGTTCGGTTTCGCGCTCGTACTCCCTCAGGAGTATTTCACAGGCGCGCTGAAACACGCGATCTTCTTTTTCTTTGAAGGTGACAATGTTTTGCGCTTTGAGGTCTTTGAACACGTGTTGAACAAGTCGCTGCACGAGCTTTTCGTTTGACTTCATTATTTTGACTAAATCCGCTACTGCCCATAATGTCAAGCGGCATGAAGTGGCTCGTGCGTTCGCTCGTTTTTGTTTTCGTCGTTGTGTTAGCCGCCGCGATCGTGGCCTGGCGTCTCGACTCTGAAATGAAAGAGCGAATTGCACACGGTTGGTTTCGCCCACCCGTCAATTTGTACGCACGCGGCGAAGTACTTTTCACAGGCGAACAAATTTCGGCCGAAGATCTGCAAAATAGGCTTGTCGCGCAATCGTACCGTGAACGCCACGGCGCCGAAACACTGTATCCAAACGATTTTATTCGACTGAGTCGTGACCAGTGCCTCGATCTATTAAAAGACGACTTCTTAAGCGCGGTCACAGAATGCCTAGAATTTCGCAAAAGCACCGGCCGGCCTGTTTTGGTCGCATTTTCACCAGCCTTGATTTCGCATGTTTTTAGCGGCGAACCGCTCAGCGAAATCCCTCGCATAGAGCTTGAGCCACAACTGTTCGCGCAGTTTTACAACGGCGAGCCGATATTGCGTCAAATCCTGCACATTGGCGACGTTCCGCTGGAATGTTCGGAGGCCGTGACGGCCATCGAAGATCGCGAATTTCTTGAGCACCATGGCGTAAGCCCTGAAGGACTGCTTCGCGCCCTTGTCCGCGATCTTGTGGAGGGTCGCTATGCCCAGGGCGGCAGCACAATTACCCAACAACTTGTGAAAAATTATTTTTTAACCCCGAAAAAAACTCTGGGTCGGAAAATACAAGAAATTGTTATGGCGGTTTTACTAGAAACCAACTTGAATAAAGATCAAATTCTCGAAAACTATCTCAATGTTATTTATATGGGACAAAGCGGACCATTTCAGGTGATCGGTTTTGGCTCCGCGAGCCAACACTACTTCAGTAAACGACTCGGCGATCTCAATTTGCCTGAATGCGCGCTACTTGCCGCTATGATCAACAATCCGAAACGCTTCAATCCGTTTGCCCACCCCAAAGCGTCGATCAATCGCCGCAGGTTGGTTTTGAAACATATGGTTGAAGACAATATGATTTCAGCGCATGACGCCGATTGGGCGAATGCGGCGCCACTTCCGCAACCACCGGGCACACGGGCCGCTGATCCGACGACGACACACCTGACGGAACCCGCGCCATATTTCACGCAAGCGATTTTTCGCGAGCTCGACCGATCGCGCATTTCGACCGAAGAGGGCCTCAACGTGTACACGACACTCGATGTATCGGCGCAGGAACTCGCCCAGCGGGACGTACTTCAGCACGTACGCACACTTGAACGCGACAACAAGAGCATTGCGAAAATCAAAGCCACCGGCAAAGAACTTGAGGCCTCGCTTATCTCGGTGGATGTCGACACCGGCGACGTGCTCGCACTTGTCGGAGGCCGACATTTTTCGCGTACACAGTACAATCGCGTGCTGGATGCACACAGACAAGTGGGCTCCATAATGAAGCCGTTTGTTTATCTTGCCGCACTCGAAAGCCGCGATGCAAACGGCGCAAGATACACCGCCACGTCGCTTGTCGACGATGAACCGTTTATTTACCGGTATCAGGGGCAATCGTGGTCGCCGAAAGACTACACGCGCAAATATCACGGCAAGGTCCCACTTTTCTATGCGCTCAAAAATTCACTGAACACAGCCACCGCAAAGCTTGGGATACAAATCGGCCTCACCAATATCGTCGATGTCGCCCGCCGTGCCGGAATCACGCAATCAAACATCGAACCGTTGCCCTCTCTTACGCTCGGCGCCTTTGAAATTTACCCT